>VBCZ01000062.1:10698-14448 GCA_005889025.1 Betaproteobacteria bacterium | reverse complement strand
GCAAGGGCAGCCGCGTGACGCTGGAAACCGATGGCCCCGACGAGACCGAGGCGTTGAACGCGATCATCGCCCTGATCGGAGATTGTTTCGGCGAGGGGCAGTGAAAAAGGATGCGCTGCGCGAACGCGTCGTCGAAGGGCGACAAGATTTGGCTTGCATGGATGGAACCAATACGTGCGCACGACGATCAATGGGGGATGTTGTTAAGCCTGCCGAGCCAAGGCAGGGAGTTCTCTCGTCGATCAGGGGCATTCATCATGCAGACATGCAATGTGGCCATCATCAACCGTTTTGGATTGCATGCCCGTGCAGCAGCGAAGGTGGTTCGCCTCGCTTCGCAATTCAGATGCAGCGTTTCGCTGGTCTTCAATGGCCGGCGGGCAAGCGCGCGCAGCATGCTTGCGGTGATGATGCTGGCGGCATCCATGGGAAGCGTTGTTCGGCTCGAGACCAGCGGCCCGGACGAAGCGGCGGCGATGACCGCGATGGTGAATTTGATCGGCAAAGGCTTCGGCGAGCAGAGGTAGCGAAGCCCGCAGGGTCCGGCGACGCAGGTCCCGCCTCGACTGGGGGTAAGTGCGCGCGTCCGGCAACATCGGTGGGCGCAGGATGAGCTTCATCCTCCACGGCATCGGCGTTTCCGAAGGCATCGCGATAGGGCGCGCGCAGCTTGTCTCGCACGCAACGCTGGAGGTCGCGCATTACACGGTGCCTGCCGATGATGTCGTGTCGGAGGTCGAGCGCCTGACGCAGGCGATCCGCGCAGTGCAAAAAGAGCTGGAGAGCCTGCATGGCGCAATGACGTCGGGGGACGCTCCAGCCGAATTCGGGGCGTTCCTGGACGTGCACTGGATGATCCTGACCGATCCGACGCTCTCGGAGATCCCGAAGCGCATGATCGCCGAGCAGCACTGCAATGCCGAATGGGCGCTGACTCAGCAGATGGGCGTGCTGGTCGAGCAATTCGATGCGATCGAGGATCCTTACCTGCGCGAGCGCCGCGCCGATGTCGTGCAGGTCGTGGAGCGCGTGCTCAAGGTGCTTCTCGGCAAGCCCAGCGGTGTACGGCCAGCGCATGCAGAAGAGCAGACCATTTTGGTCGCGCACGATCTCTCTCCGGCCGATGTCATCCAGTTCAAGAGCCACCATTTCGCCGCGTTCCTCACCGACCTCGGCGGCGTGACCTCGCATACCGCGATCGTCGCGCGAAGCCTCAACGTTCCCGCGGTGGTAGCGACGCACAATGCGCGAACGCTCATTCGCGACAACGAGCTTCTGATCGTCGATGGCGCCAAGAACGTCGTCATCGTCAGTCCCGACCGCTCGGTGCTCGCGGAGTACCGCCTCAAGCAGGGTGAATTCGAGCTCGAGCGAAAAAAGCTCAAGCGGCTGAGGACGACCAGGCCGACGACGCTCGACGGCTTGGAAATCGAGCTCTTCGCCAACATCGAATTACCCGAGGACATCGAGCAGGCGCTGGAAAACGGCGCTACCGGAGTAGGCCTTTTCCGCAGCGAGTTTCTGTTTCTCAACCGCCAGGGCTTGCCTTCCGAGGATGAGCAGTTCGAGGTGTATCGCCGTGTGGCCACGGGCATGGAGGGCCATCCGGTCACGATACGCACGTTCGACCTCGGCGCCGACAAGCACAAGGAGGGTCTCGACGGCCTCTCGCGCGTCGCGCCCAACCCCGCGTTGGGCTTGCGCGCGGTGCGCTTCTGTCTGGCCGAGCCGAGGCTTTTCCTGACCCAGCTTCGCGCGATCCTGCGCGCATCACACTACGGCGATATCAACATCCTGGTGCCGATGCTGGTGTCCGCCGCCGAGATCGATCAGACATTGGCGATGATCACGCGCGCCAAGAACACGCTGCATGAGCAGGGCGTGCCGTTCGATGCCGGAATCAAGGTGGGCGGAATGATCGAGATTCCCGCGGCGGTGCTGGCGATCGGCGCATTTACGCGCCGTCTCGATTTTCTATCCATCGGAACGAACGACCTCATCCAGTACACACTAGCGGTCGATCGTGCCGACGATGCCGTATCGCACCTCTACGACCCGTTGCATCCGGCGGTGCTCAGGCTCATATCCATGGCGATCACTACGGCAAATAAGGCGAACGTGCCTATCGCGGTTTGCGGCGAGATGGCGGGGGAGCTGCGACTCACACGGTTGTTGCTCGGCATGGGACTGCGGCATTTCTCGATGCATCCTGCGCACTTGCTGACAATCAAGCAGCGCGTGCTCACGAGCGAAGTTGCGATGACCCGCCCGCTGGTTGCAGGATGCTCAAGAGCGACGATCCCGACAAACTTTCCGCGTTGTTGGAAAAGCTCAACGGTTGACTTTGCGGGCCGCGGCGGTAAACTTCCATTGCGCCGATTTGACGATCAGCTTGCGGGCGCTAGGGATTCCGGCATCGGGGTTACCGAATAAATACGGCTAAAGCGGCGAGGTTCATCCGACCCGATTGGCGCAAGCTGATCGGGTTTTTGCTTTCGGGGGGCCATGAGCGAGGTAGTCTCAGGTTCGGTAGGCGATCTCGTCGCCCAGCGGGCGACGTTCGCGACACCGCTCGCGCTGCGGTCGGGCGCGAGCCTGCCGGGGTTCGAGCTCATGTACGAGACCTACGGCACGCTGAACGCGGAGCATTCCAACGCCATTCTGATCTGCCACGCGCTCAACGCGTCGCATCACGTCGCGGGAACCTATGCGGACCACCCCGACAGCGAAGGATGGTGGGACAACATGGTCGGTCCGGGGAAACCGGTCGATACCCGTCGATTTTTCGTCATCGGCGTCAACAATCTCGGGAGCTGCTTCGGCTCGACCGGCCCGATATCGATCGATCCTGCGACGGGCAAGCCATGGGGATCCGATTTTCCGATCGTCACCGTCGAGGACTGGGTCGACGCGCAGGCGCGGCTGGTCGATAGCCTGGGCATCGAACGCCTCGCCGCCGTGATGGGCGGCAGCCTCGGCGGAATGCAGGCACTGGCGTGGGCCACGCGCTACCCGACGCGTATCGCCAACGCGCTGGTGATTGCCGCTGCCCCCAATCTGTCCGCGTCACGAGGGCCGCTTCTACGACAAAGGGGTGAAGCCGGTACGGGGACTGCGTGTCGCGCGCATGATCGGGCACATCACCTACATTTCCGACGCGCAAATGGCCGAGCGCTTCGGCAGGCAGTTGCGCGAAGGCCTCAACTACAGCTTCGCGCCCGAATTCCAGATCGAGTCCTACCTGCGCCACCAGGGCGAGAAGTTTTCCGAGTATTACGACGCCAATACTTACCTCCGCATCACCAAGGCGCTCGACTATTTCGACCCGGCCGCCGAGACGGGCGGAGATCTCGCACGCGCGCTTCGCGCCGCGACGTGCCGGTTCCTGGTCATTTCCTTCACGACCGACTGGCGCTTCCCGCCCGCTCGATCGCGCGAGATCGTCAAGGCGCTGGTCGATAATCGCCGCGATGTCTGCTATGCCGAGATAGATGCGCCCCATGGGCACGACGCTTTCCTGCTCGATACGCCCCAGTACCACGCGATCGTGCGCTCGTACCTTTCGCGCATTGGCGAAGCGCTGTGAGCTACGCCACCCGCGCCGATTTCTCGACCATCGCCGGCTGGATCGCGCCCGGCGCGCAGGTGCTCGATCTCGGATGCGGCGACGGCAGCCTGCTCGCGTATTTGCGCGAGTCGCGCGGCGCCGCCGGCTACGGGATCGAGATCGACGACGAGGGCGTCCTCGCG
>VBCZ01000062.1:5938-10662 GCA_005889025.1 Betaproteobacteria bacterium | reverse complement strand
GTGATACTTTCCCAGACCTTGCAGGCGATGCGCCACACCGAGCTGATCGTGCTCGAAATGCTGCGCGTCGGCCGCGAAGCGATCGTCACTTTCCCGAACTTCGGCTTCTGGTCGCACCGACTGCAGGTCCTTCGTGGAAGGATGCCGGTGTCGGGGAAGCTACCGTACCAGTGGTACGACACGCCCAATATCCACTTGTGCACGGTCGCGGATTTCGACGCATTCTGCGAAGAGCGCGGGTTCGATGTGCTCGACCGGGTCGTTCTGCACGAGACGCGCCGCGTGAACGCGCTGCCAAACCTGCTCGGCTCGCTTGCGATTTACCGGTTTCGCAAAAGCCGCTAACCGGGAGCGTCGCTCGCACCGGTGCGCGGATGAACCCTGCCGCAAACGCCCGTCGAAGTCCGTGCGCAGGCATTGCCCGCTACAATGCAGGCGATGAGCGCCGCAAAGACGCGACTCGCGCATGCACTCTTCAACCGGCGGATGCTGATCTGCATCTTCACCGGTTTCAGCTCGGGATTGCCGTTGTGGCTGCTGATCAATCTCCTGCCGGCGTGGCTGCGTTCCGAACGCGTCGACCTGACGTCGATCGGCCTGTTCGCGTTGATGCAGCTTCCGTACACCTGGAAGTTCCTCTGGTCGCCGCTGCTCGATCGCTATGCGTTGCCGATGCTGGGCCGGCGTCGCGGATGGATGCTGATCACCCAGATGGCGCTGCTCGTGACGATGCCGTTGTTCGGCTTCCTCGAGCCGCGGCTGGATCTCTGGAACATCGCCTTCCTCGCCGCGATCGTCGCGTTTTTCTCGGCGAGCCAGGATATCGTCCTCGATGCCTACCGCCGCGAGCTTCTTCCGGATGTCGAGCTCGGCATGGGCAATTCCATCCATGTTCAGGCGTATCGCGTGTCGAGCCTCATTCCGGGCGCTCTGGCGCTCGTCCTGGCCGACCATCTGCCGTGGCGAAGCGTTTTCATCATTACCGCGTTGTTCATGCTGCCCGGGATCGTCAACACGCTGCTGGTGGCGGAGCCCCTGCGCTCGCGCAATGCGCCGCGAACGCTGACCGAGGCGGTCATCGAGCCTTTTCACGAGTTCATCACTCGTTCGGGCTGGCGCCAGGCGATGCTCGTTCTGGGGTTCATCTTTCTCTACAATCTCGGCGCGAGCATGGCGACCGCGCTGGCGACGCCGTTCTACCTCGACATGGGATTTACCAAATCCGATATCGGGTTGATCGCCAAGAACGCCGGTCTATGGGCGAGCGTCGGCGGCGGATTGCTGGGCGGCCTGTGGATGATCAGGATCGGCATCAACCGTGGACTCTGGCTCTTCGGCGCGGTTCAGGTCGTGTCGATCCTGGGATTCGCGCTCCTCGCCCACGAGAACCGCGCCGACCGCATGCTGCTGGCGGGCGTTATCGGCTTCGAAGCGCTCGGCGTCGGTCTGGCCACGGCGGCGTTCATCGCGTTCATTGCTCGCACCACCGATCCGCGCTACACCGCGACGCAGTTCGCGCTCTTCACCAGCCTTGCGGTGGTCCCGCGAACGCTGATCAACGCGACGACCGGATGGATCGTCGAGCAGATCGGCTGGTTCGATTTCTTCCTGCTTTGCACCGTACTGGCGCTCCCGGGCATGGCGCTGCTGCTGCGTGTCGCGCCTTGGAATGCGCCGATTCCGGCGGGCGACTAGGCCACTCGTGCAATCCAGGGCTTCGACCATGCGATCGGCGGCCGGTAATTCGCCCGGGCAAGCGGCATCGGCCGGTGGCTCGGGTACGCCGCTCCAGAAAAAACTTGCGCTGAAGGCGCTCGAACGGCTTCTGAAAGCGGCTTGCCTCGTCTGCCCGGTGATAGCGGCCGCGCTGTTTGGCTGCGCGGCGACCGCACAAGCGCTCATCCCGGATCCTAAACAGGCACTCCGTCAACAGGAGGCCGCCGACAAGTTCCAGCGGGACGGGATTCGCCTGGAGATCGAGACCAACATCAATCGTCTCAAGCGCTGTATGGCGAAGCGCGCATGCCTCGCCAACGGCTTTCCAAAATTGCTTTTGGGTCTGACCCCTTCCGAGGTCGAAGGCATCCTGGGGCCGCCGCAATATCATCTCCAGCTCGGCGGGAACGACCTTTACTACTGGACCGTTCCCCTGATCGCGAGAGGTACGGTGAGCGCTGTACGGGTGCAGGTCATCTACGGCGATTGCTATTATCGCGAGAAGAACTCACACGCAAAGGCTGTCTGCGAGGTCACACCTTATTAGCTCGAGGATGCGTGGGCCTCGTTTGCGCTCTCGCTCCCACGTTCATGGTTGGCCTGTTTTTTTGGATCGTTCCCTACGCGAAAATTCATTTGATTCCTAACGCGACGGGCTCGGCTTCAGTCAGCCGATACAGCACACCCGACGGGTCGTCTCTGAGGACCGAGAGCTTGCCGCTGATGACGATGGGCTCCAAGTCATAGCGGACCGGCTTCTTGGCAAAGACCTCGATGATGGCGTCCGGGCCGGCGGGAAGGCAGAACGGGCAATGGGGCGGCACCGCCGTAATCAGGAAGTGCTTGTGCTCCTGTTGGCTGATTTCCAACGCCAGGATAAAACCCTGGACGCGGACCCGCTGCTTGTCGAGATCGAGTATTTCCTTGTTGAACCGGAGCACCATCTTCGCACCCTGTTTGACGGGTTCGACACTTGCCAGCGTCTTCCAGGAAACGACCCCTTGCCGGTCCGGAAGCAACTTCTCGCTGAACACGGACGCGCTGGGAAGCCCCTTCGCGGGATCGTTGGAATCGACCGCGTATCCCGGGTTCGGGTGTCGATGCTGCAATGTTTGTGCCATGCGCGTTGCCTTTGCGCCAAGGCTGGGATGGGTGCGGGCTTGAAGCGAGGATCAAGCTTGACCGTGTTTGCGGCGTCGGGTTGCTCAAGAGCGGCGGGATCGGCCGCAACGGGTACCGCACAACGCGGACCATGCTGGGGTCCCTAATGACAATCCGTTATCATTATCAGGCGCATCCTTCATAGCACTTCCGAGTCCTCCCGTACGGTAAATATTGCGGGATGAAACACCCCGGCCCCAGGACGCTCCGCGGGCGGCGCTTAACGCGCCCGTGCGTCAATGGCCATCGAGTTGCTCCAACGTGGTTTGCAGCTGCAGCCACGCGGCCTCGGCGCGGGCGAGGCGCCAGGTGAGGTCGCCCTGGCGTGTAAGCGTCTCCTTGAGGCGCTGCCTCGTCTCATCGACGTAGGCGTCGGGCGAGGCGAGCCAGTCATCGAGCGTCTGCTTTTCGGAGGCGAGCTCGGCAAGCTCCTTTTCCAGCTGCGCGAGCTCTTGCTCATAGGGCTTGCGCAGGCTCGCCAGGCGTTGCCGTTCCTGCGCCTCTTCTCGCCTTTGCGCCTTGCGGTCGATCGCGGCGACATTGCGCGGTTTCTGCGCCCGCGCGACTTGCGCGCTGCGCTCTTCGAGCACCCATTGTCGATAGTCGTCGAGATCGCCATCGAAGGGCGACAGGTTGCCATCGGCGGCCAGCCAAAGCTCGTCGGCCGTCGCGCGCAAGAGATGGCGATCGTGCGCCACGACGATAAGCGCTCCGGTGTAGTCCTGCAGCGCTTCGGTCAGCGCTTCGCGCATCTCGATGTCGAGATGGTTGGTCGGCTCGTCGAGCAGGAGGAGGTTGGGGCGTTGCCGCGCGAGCAGCGCCAGCGTAAGGCGAGCTTTTTCGCCTCCCGAGAATTCGCGCACCATGGCGCTGACGCGGTCGCCACGGAAGTCGAACCCGCCGAGATAGTTGCGCAATTCCTGCTCGCGCGCGCCCGGCTCCAGCCGCTGGAAATGCCACAGCGCGGACTCGTCGAGTCGCAGCTGTTCCATTTGATGTTGCGCGAAATAGCCGATGCGCAAACCATTTGCGGTGAGCCGGCCGCCACGCATCGGTCGCAGCTCGCCCGCAATCGCGCGCAGGAGCGTCGATTTGCCGGCGCCGTTGTGTCCGAGAAGCCCGATGCGCGCACCGGCCAGGATCGGCCAATTCACATCGGCGAGGACGGGGACGCCGTCGTAGCCCAGGTCGGCGTGGTCGAGCTTGAGCAATTGCCGTGCGCCGATCTCGGTGGATCGAAGCTCGAATGAAAAGGGGCTGTCGACGTGGGCGGCCGCGATCGATTCCATCCGTTCGAGCGTCTTGATACGGCTTTGCGCCTGCTTGGCCTTGGTCGCCTTGGCGCGAAAACGATCGATGAATGAGCGCAGATGGGCAATCTGCCGCTGTTGCTTGATGTACGCCGCCTGCTGCAGTGCAAGCGCCTGCGCGCGCTCGCGCTCGAATTGCGCGTAGTTGCCGGTGTAAAGCCGCAGCGTGCCGTTGTCGAGGTGCACGATCTCTCCGACGACAGCGTCGAGAAAATCGCGGTCGTGGGTGACCAGCAGCAGCGTGCCGGGATAGCGGCCGAGCCAGTCCTCGAGCCAAAGCACCGCATCGAGGTCGAGATGGTTAGTGGGTTCATCGAGCAGCAGCAGGTCGGACCGACACATCAACGCTCGCGCGAGATTGAGGCGCATGCGCCAGCCGCCGGAAAACGACGCGACGGGATCGTCGTGACGCTCGGCAGCGAAGCCCAGTCCCGAAAGCAGCGCCGCTGCGCGCGCTCGCGCGCTATAGCCGTCGATGGCATCGAACCGGTCGTGCAACTCGGCGATGCGCTGCCCGCTCTCATGCGCATCGACGCC
>VBCZ01000062.1:0-5649 GCA_005889025.1 Betaproteobacteria bacterium | reverse complement strand
GAAATGCGCAACACGGTCTCTTCTCTTTCGGTCCCTTAGATTTCGTATTCGTAATCGATGATCAGGGGGGCGTGATCCGAGAAGCGCCGGTTCGTATAGATCGCGGCGCTGCGCGCCCGGGCGGCGATTCCGGGCGTTGCGATCTGATAGTCGATGCGCCATCCCACGTTCTTCGCCCATGCCTGGCCGCGATTGGACCACCACGTGTATTGCTCGGGTTCCTTGTTGATCGTGCGGAACACATCGACGAACCCGACCTCGTCGAAAACGCGCGAGAGCCACGCCCGTTCCTCGGGCAGGAAGCCGGAGTTCTTTTGGTTGCTGCGCCAGTTCTTGAGGTCGATCGGCTGGTGCGCGATATTCCAGTCGCCGCAGAGGATCACTTCGCGGCCCGCATCGCGCAGCTGCAGGAGGTGGGGAAGGAACTGTGCAAGAAAGCGGAATTTCGCGAGCTGGCGAACAGGCGAGCTCGAGCCCGAAGGCAGGTACACGCTGATGACGCTCAAGGGCCCGAAGTCGGCTTCCACGTAGCGGCCTTCGGCATCGAACTCGCTGCTGCCGAATCCGCTGCGCAACACCGCGGGCTTCTTGCTGTACAGCGCGACTCCGCTGTATCCCCTGCTTTGGGTACATCGTCGACATGCGCCTTGATCTCCTGCAGGCATACGACATCCCAAGGCTCGACGCGCCGGAGCCAGCGCGCCAATCCTTTGCGCTCGGCGGAGCGAATGCCGTTTACGTTGAGTGTGACGATCCGCATGTGCAGAGGCTGCCCTTCGGGCGCGGTATACTTTGCAACCCGGTCGCCACGCCGCGCTTTTTACCCTTGCGATGTCCGAGTTTCGTCAGGCGTTTCTCGAGTTTGCTTTGGCATGCGACGTGCTTCGATTCGGCGAATTCGTCACCAAGGCAGGACGCAAAACCCCCTATTTTTTCAACGCCGGATTGTTCAATGACGGAGAAAGCCTGCGCCGCCTCGGCCAATTCTATGCCGAGGCCTATCTGGCCTCCGGCATGACATGCGATCAGCTTTTCGGCCCGGCCTACAAGGGCATCACCCTGGCCGCCACGACGGCCATTGCTTTGGCCGAAAAAGGTCACAATCTGCCGTACAGCTATAACCGAAAGGAAGCCAAGGACCACGGTGAAGGCGGGGCAATGGTCGGTGCTGCGCTGAAAGGACGGGTCCTCATTATCGACGATGTCATCACCGATGGCGGCGCCAAGCGCGAGGCAATCGAACTGATTCGCGCCCATGGCGCCATGCCGGCCGGCGTGCTGATCGCCTTCGATCGCATGGAGCGTGGACGAGGAACGCGCTCGGCGGTACAGGAGTTGCATAAGGAGTTCGGGATACCCGTATTCGCAATCGCGACGCTCGACGACCTGCTGGATCTGATCAGCCGTCGAGCCGATCTCGCGGCGCACAGCCGCGCCGTCGGCGCGTACCGACAGGAATATGGCGTGGCGGCATGACTCATTTCAAGCGGCGGGACCGGAACAGGGCGAGGAAGAGCGTGATCAAGAGCGAATACATGGCGAATACCGGGTTGCAAGCGCTTATGCTGCTCGCAGTGGCGGCGGCGCTGAGTGCGATGCCCGCCCGGGGCGCCGGGTTGTACAAATGGACCGACGATCAGGGCGTCGTGCATTACAGCGATCAAATGCCGGCCGATGCCATGAACAAGGGCAGTGTGGTCTTCGACAAAAAAGGTCGTCCGGTCAAGAAGATCGACCCCGCCTTGACGCCGGCCCAACAAAAGGCCAAGGAAGCGGAAGAAGAGCGTCAGCGTGCGATCGCCAGGGCGCAAGAGATCAAAACTCGTCGCGATACGGCTCTCCTGCACTCCTACACCAGCGAGGAAGAGATCGAGTTTGCACGCAGACGCGCGCTTTCGGCGATCGAAAGCCAACTCAAGTCCGCCGAGGAATACACGGCCGACCTCTCTCGCAGGCAGCAGGAATTGCAAAAGCAGAAGCTCGCCTTTGCCGGCAAGACCGTCCCCAACGCGCTCGAGACCGAGCTTGCGGGGATCGACGCGGAGCTCGCCCGCCAGGCGACGTTGCTGGTGCAGCGAAAGGCCGAGCTGGCTACCTTGAGCGCGAAGTACGACGACGACAAGCAGCGCTTTCGAGAGCTTCGGGCCGAGCAACAAAAATCGACCGGTCCAGCGTCGCCCCAAGCGGGCAATGCGGTGAGCCCACCGGCCTCAGTGTCGAACGTTAAGGGCGCGTCCACGACAACGAAGTAGTTCCCGGCGGCTCCAGCCGCAGCGCGCATTGGGCGCGGCCTCCGGCGGTCCAGCGTACAAGCTGCGATAATCCGGCTTTCTGTTCCGCAGCGGTAAACACCGATGGCGCAATACGTCTACACCATGAACCGGGTGGGCAAGATCGTGCCTCCCAAACGAGTGATACTGAAGGACATCTCGCTGTCGTTTTTTCCAGGCGCCAAGATCGGCGTTCTGGGCATGAACGGCGCCGGCAAGTCGAGCCTACTCCGGATCATGGCCGGGGAGGACAAGGAGTATGAGGGCGAGGCGACGCCGATGCCTGGCATGAGGATCGGGTTTCTGCCCCAGGAACCGACGCTCGATCCGGGCAAGACCGTTCGCGAAACCGTCGAGCAGGGCATGGCCGAAGTTCTCTCGGCGCAGGCAAGACTCGAGGAAATCTATGCGGCGTATGCGGAGCCGGACGCGGACTTCGACAAGCTCGCGGCGGAGCAGGCAAAGTACGAGGCGATCATCGCTGCCTCGGGCGCCGATTCCGGCGTGCAAATGGAAATCGCCGCCGACGCGCTGAGGCTTCCGCCCTGGGATGCGAAAATCGAAAAGCTCTCGGGCGGCGAGAAGCGCCGGGTGGCGCTGTGCCGCTTGCTGTTGTCGAAGCCGGACATGCTGCTGCTCGACGAGCCCACCAACCATCTCGACGCCGAAAGCGTCGAATGGCTGGAGCAGTTCCTGCTGCGCTTTCCCGGAACGGTGATGGCCGTCACGCACGATCGCGGTTACGGGATTCCCTGGAAAGGCAACTACAGCTCCTGGCTGGAGCAAAAGGAGCAACGGCTTTCCGTCGAAGCCAAGCAGGAGGATGCCCGCATCAAGGCGATGCACAAGGAGCTCGAGTGGGTTCGCACCAACGCCAGGGCGCGTCAGGCGAAGAGCAAGGCGCGCATCGCGCGCTTCGAAGAGCTTTCATCCTACGAGCATCAGAAGCGCAATGAGACTCAGGAGATCTTCATCCCGGTGGCCGACCGCCTCGGCGACTCGGTCATCGAATTCAAGGACGTGAGCAAGGGCTATGGCGAGCGCCTGCTCATCGACAATCTGAGCTTCAAGGTCCCGGCGGGCGCGATCGTCGGCGTGATCGGCCCCAACGGCGCGGGCAAGACGACGCTGTTTCGCATGATTACGGCTAAGGAAGCGCCCGATGGCGGAAGTATCGTCATCGGCTCGACGGTCAAGCTGGCGGTGGTCGATCAAACGCGCGAATCGCTGCCCAACGACAAGACAGCGTGGGAGGCGATATCCGGCGGGCAGGACATTCTGACCGTCGGCAAGTTCGAAATGCCATCGCGTGCCTATCTCGGGCGCTTCAATTTCAAGGGTGCCGATCAGCAAAAAAACGTCGGCGCGTTATCGGGCGGCGAGCGCGGCCGGCTACACCTCGCCGCGACGCTGCTCAAGGGCGGCAACGTTTTGCTGCTGGACGAGCCGTCGAACGACCTCGACGTCGAGACGCTACGCGCGCTCGAGGATGCGTTGACCGAGTTCGCCGGAAGCGCGCTCATCGTATCGCACGACCGCTGGTTCCTCGATCGCATCGCGACGCACATCCTTTCCGCCGAAGACGATTCGAGATGGATGTTCTTCGAGGGCAATTACCAGGACTACGAAGCCGACAAGAGGAAGCGGCTGGGCGAGGAAGGTGCGCGGCCGCATCGCCCGCGATACAAGCCGCTGATGCACTGAGCGCCGCTCCGCAGCTGCGAATTCATTCGCACGCGCTGGTTCCAGGTCGAATATGCGGCAGCTAGCTCAGTTTTTTCCTGAGAATGGCGTTGACCTGCGCGGGGTTGGCCTTGCCCCTGCTCGCGGCCATCGCCTTGCCGACCAGCGAATTGAACGCTTTCACCTTTCCCGACTTGTATCCGGCGACGGTGGCGGGATTCGCGGCGAGCACGTCGTCGACAATTTTTTCGAGGGTGGATTCGTCGGAGATTTGGGTCAGTCCCTTGGCTGCGATTATCTCGTCGGCATCGCCATCGCCGGCCCACATCGGGCCGAATACGTCTTTGGCCATCTTGTTCGAGATCGTGCCGTCGTCGATCCGTTTCAGGAGACCGGCCAGGAGCTTCGACGTCACCGGCGCCTGTGAAATATCGATTTCGTGTTTATTGAGCGCCGCCGATACCTCGCCAAGTATCCAGTTGGTCGCCAGTCTGGGATCGACACCAGCGCCGACCGTGTGCTCGAAGTAGTCCGACATCTCACGGCTGCTGACGAGCGCCTCGGCATCGGATGCCGGCAGGGCATGCTGTGTCATGTACAAATGCTTCTTGACGGCAGGCAGCTCAGGCAATTCCGACTTGATGCGCGCGATCCACGCAGCGTCTACGACCAGCGGCGGCAAATCCGTTTCACCTCACTCGGCATCGAATAGTCGCGTTTCCTGGACGACGCTGCCGCCGTCCTCGACCAGCTCGATCTGCCGTCGGACCTCGAACTCGATCGCCTGCTGCAGAAAGCGGAAACTGTTCAGATTCTTGATTTCGCAGCGCGTACCGAGCTTGGTTTCACCGGCCGGCCGGACCGACACGTTAGCGTCGAAGCGGAAGCTTCCTTCCTGCATATTGCCGTCGCATATGCCGATCCAGCGGACGAGCCCATGCAGTGTCTTCGTGTACGCGACCGCCTCTTCGGCGCTGCGCAGCTCGGGCTCGGACACGATCTCGAGCAGCGGCGTGCCGGCGCGGTTGAGATCGATGCCGGTCATCCCATGGAAGTCCTCGTGCAGCGACTTGCCGGCGTCCTCTTCCAGATGCGCCCGAGTCAGGTGGACGTCTATTTCGCCGCGCGTCGGCGAGACGATGCGGATCCTGCCGCCATTAACGATCGGTATCTCGTACTGGCTGATCTGATATCCCTTGGGCAGATCGGGATAAAAGTAATTCTTGCGCGCGAAAACGCTGCGTCGGTTGATCGTGCCGTTGACCGCGAGTCCGAACTTGATCGCGCGCTCGACCGCGCCCTTGTTGAGCGACGGCAGCACACCGGGAAGGGCGATATCGATCGCCGACGTCTGCGTATTGGGCAGGGCACCGAATGCGGTCGAGGCGCCGGAGAATATCTTCGAGACCGTCGAAAGCTGGGCGTGGGTCTCGAGCCCGATGACGACTTCCCAGCTCATCGAAGCGTTTCGAGCGCGACCGCCGCAGGCTCGCGCGTGTGCCAATCCGTCGCCTGCTGGAAGCGATGCGCGGCATTCAGGATGCTTGCCTCGGCGAAGTAGTTGCCTTGGATCTGCAGTCCGATCGGAAGCCCCTCGCGGTCGAAGCCGCAGGGAATCGACATCGCGGGTGCGCCGGTGAGATTTCCGGCAATAGTGAAAATGTCGTTCAAATACATTTTCACCGGATCGTCTGTC
>VBCZ01000404.1 GCA_005889025.1 Betaproteobacteria bacterium | reverse complement strand
GGCGGAAGGCGTGTCCACCGATCCGATCGTTCCCGGTGGCCGGACCGTATTGGGAACGTGATGCTGCTGCCACGAGAAAAAACCGGCTATCGCCAACCCGGCTGCGATAAGCATTGCGGCCGCGAGGTTTGCCGGACCACGCGTCAGGGCGATGCGAGCGCGGTGGTGGCGCGGTGACGGGTTGTTCAAGATTCGAGAGTCGGACGCGACCGCGGCGGCAGATGCGACAGCCCGCCATTGTAGAGCCGCATGCTGGCCTTCACCGCCGATCGGCGCATATGATTGCGATATGAGCGTCCAGGAAGTTCTGCAGGACCAGATCGCGTACTACCGCGCGCGCGCCGGCGAATATGACGAGTGGTGGTTTCGTGGCGGCCGCTACGATCGCGGCCTGGAGTTGAATGCGCGCTGGCATGCCGAGACCGCTCAGGTCGAAGCCGCCGTCCAGTCGTGGCTGGCGCTGCGCCGGCCGCGCACCGTGCTCGAAGTCGCGTGCGGCACCGGGCTTTTCACGCGGTATCTCGCGTCACAGGTCGAACGCCTAACGGCGGTCGATGCGTCGCCGGAGGTTCTCGCCATAAACCGCTCCCGTGTAGCCTCTGCGAACATCGAATACATCGAAGCCGATTTGTTCGCCTGGACTCCACCGGGCCGCTACGACGCGGTGTTCTTCAGCTTCTGGCTGTCGCACGTGCCGCAGGACCGCTTCGATGCGTTTTGGAAGATGGTCGCAGGCGCGCTAGGGCCCGGAGGCACCGCGTATCTCATCGATTCGGCGTTCGATCCTACATCGACCGCGAAAGACCACGTGCTGGAGCGGCGGGACGCGGGCATCGCTGGCTGCGAAGCTTGCCGGACTGGGATGGACCTCGTCGATGCAGCAGACCGCACGCTATTTCATTCATGGCGAGGCGAACTCGCCGCCGTAGGGCGAATTCATTCCCGCGGGAGGCGCCGCGTCTGGCATCGCGCAGGAAGGAATTCGACCTACAGCGTGCCTTAAGTGTCGGCGTCGTAGACGTACGGAGATTGCGGAACGCGGCCCCGGTCCATCGCCCGTTCGGCATCAAGCTCGCGTGGCGGCTTGTCCCACCAGATCGCGCGAGCTTCCCGCTGTTTTTGCTCCAGGTCGGGTTGTTTTTTCATCAACTCACGCATGAATATGGTGTGCTCGGATTCGTAGAGGCGGCTGGGCAGCATCACGGTGTGGGCCTTGCTTGATACGGTCGATGGGCATCATCTTATCATTGTGAGGATGACATCGATGCCGGGGCGCGAAGCGAGCCCGCCACCATGCGGTACTCGTAGAGCCTGCATTCGATCGCGCCGTTGAACAGCGGAGTCCGCCGCGCTGCCTTGAGCCCGATCAGCTTGGGCAGTCGGGTGTCGCCGCTCAGAAGAAACGCCGTCCAGCCCGCGTAACGCTGCTTGAGCGCGTCGCCGAGCAGCGGATAGAACGCCGCAAGCGCGGGCGAATCTGCCATGCGCACGCCGTAGGGGGGATTGGTCACCATGATTCCCGATGGCGCCGGCGCCGTACCGCGCAGGATGTCGACATGCTCCACGACGACCGCGCCGCCGAAGCCCGCGCTCTCCAGTGTCGCGATGCACAAGCGAACCGCCGCAGGGTCGTTGTCGCGCGCATGAATGCCTGCGGGCGCCGGAGGCTTCGCCCTTCGCTGGGCCGCTTGCTTGATCCGCTGCCACAGTTGGCCGTCGTACCAGGAAAGCTTCTGAAAGCCGAACGTGCGCTTGAGCCCGGGCGCGACGTCGAGGGCGATCAGCGCGGCCTCCAGCGCGATCGTTCCGCTGCCGCACATCGGGTCCAGCAGCGGAGTGCCGGGTTGCCAACCCGACAAGCGCAGCAGGCCCGCGGCGAGATTCTCGCGCAGCGGCGCTTCAGAATGGGCGCGCCTTAACCCCCGCTTGAACAGCGGCTCGCCGGAGGTGTCGAGATAGAACGTCGCGTGGGTGTCGGAAAGGTAGGCATAGACGCGCACATCGGGCCGATCCTTACTGACGCTGGGACGGATCCCGCCGACGGCGCGATGACGATCGCAGACCGCATCCTTGATGCGCAACGTCGCGAATTCGAGGCTCGCGAGCGGAGAGCGGGTAGCAGCGACGTCGACCCGCAGCGTCCGATCTACGCGGAACCATCGCGGCCATTCGAGGCCGTAGGCAAGCTCATAGATGTCCTGCTCGTTACGATACGCGCCGCTGCCGACCTGCCACAGGACGCGGCTCGCCAAGCGGCTTTCGAGATTGGCCCGATACGCCAACTCGATCGGGCCGGCAAAAGCGACGCCGCCTTCTCCTTTAGCGACATCGAGGGCGCCGAGCGCCGAAAGCTCCGCCGCGAGAGCGTCCTCCAGGCCCCGCGGGCAAGGTGAAAAGAAATGCTCCATTCAAAATGGCTTCAAGACAACCAGGAACACGATACCGATGAGAACAGGCAGCGCGGGAATTTCGTTGATCCATCGATAGAACACATGACTGTGACGGTTGCGATCGTGCTTGAAGTCGGCCATCAGCTTGCCCAGCCAGACATGATGCGCGAGCAGGATCACGACCAGCGCCAGCTTGGCATACAGCCAGCCACCTCCGATCCCGTATCCCTGCCACAACCACAGTCCGGAGACGACAGTCAGCACCGCGCCCGGCGTCATGATGCCGAAGTAGAGCTTTCGCTCCATCAATTTGAAGCGCTCGATGCCGGTCGAGTCGTCCGCCATCGCGTGATAGACGAACAAGCGCGGGAGATAGAACAGACCCGCGAACCACGTGACCATGAAGATGATATGCAGCGACTTGATCCAGAGCATCGCGATCGTCTCGTGACGGACAGGCCTTTAGCGCAACAGCCGCCTGCGAGTCAGCACCAGCGCGGCGTAATAGGCGACGCAGGCATACGAGAGCAGAACCGCCAGGTGCAACAGCGCATTGCTCGGCAGGCGCCCCGCCAGCAGCGGACGTGCGATGTCGATCGCGTGCGAGAGCGGCAGCAAGGCTGCGACGCCTCGCAACGCCGCGGGCATCTGATCGACGGGAAAGAACACGCCCGACAGGAGCAGCGTCGGGGTGAGCACGAGCGTAAAGAAATACGTGAAAAAATCGTATCCGG
>VBCZ01000003.1:3038-4250 GCA_005889025.1 Betaproteobacteria bacterium | reverse complement strand
GCGTGACCATCCCACTCGGCCAGGAGACTCCCACGCTGACCGCCCTGGCACGCATCGGCGATTATTTCCAGAACGGCGGGCATCCGCAGCTCAGCGGCTCGACGGACCCGATCGTGCTGTCGTGCCAGCAGAACTTCCACATGCTGTTCACCGACGGATTCACCAACCAGAGCTCGCTGCCGACAACGACGGTGGGCAACGTGGACGGTGTTGTCGTCCCGAACACCGTCAATCTCATTGCGAACCCCATCCTTTCGCCTAACGCGTCGCACCCGGAGTGGGGGATTCGCCCGGGCCAACCTTACTGGGTCACGGACTTGCGCCCGTCGATGCCCGACAACGTGCCGGTCAGCAGCAATCCGCCGCTTGCGAGCGACCGATACTCGGCCAAGTGGCAGCACTTGAACTTCGCCGCGCTGTCGCTGGGCACCGCAGGCAAGTTGCCGATCGGTCAACAGGCGACGACCGAAAACGCGCTCAAGAGCGGTGCCTTGGAGTGGCCGCAACCGAAAGACATCCACGGCGACCCGAACGTCCTTCAGCCCGACAATTCCGGCGTGGACGATCTGTGGCACGCGGCGATAAACGGTCACGGCGACTTCGTCAACGCGGACTCGATCGACGAGGTGAAGCTCGGCATCGGCAAGATTCTGGCGGGCGTCGGCAACCTGCCGGGCACGCGCACCAGTGTCGGGTTGGTGAGCAACACCTTCGGCGGGTCGGCCAGCTTCATCTACCGCGTCCGCTTCGAACAGGATTGGTCGGGCAGCGTGGCCAAGATCCAGATCGATCCGACGACCGGCGCTGCGCTGGTGCAGCCGCCGATATGGAACGCCTCGGATCAACTCAATGCGGTGCTGACGCCGACGGTGGCCAAGCCCGCGCCCTGGTTTACCGAGCGCCGGAGCGTCACCATGAACGAGGCAGGCGTCAAGGTGCTGTTCCTTTGGGGCAGTCTCGGAGCGAACCAACAAGATTCGCTCGCGCCGACCAAGCCGCTTAAGGGCCAGGCGGTCCTGGAGTTCCTTCGCGGCAACCGGACCAAGGAAGGCGAGAAGGTGGGGCAGTTCCGCGTGCGCGCGAGCCCGTTGGGAGACATCGTCGATTCGTCGCCGGTATATATCGACCCGCCGGGCGCGCCCTATCTCGACGTGAGCGATCCCGGTTACTCCGGCTTCAAGAGCACGTTCGCCGCCCGCGCGCCGCGGCTCT
>VBCZ01000003.1:0-2991 GCA_005889025.1 Betaproteobacteria bacterium | reverse complement strand
GGGTCAGCCACGGCGCTGCCTCCCGTTCCCAACGATCCCAGGACCGGCCTGGGCGCCCTGGCGTATCAGGACGGCGCGTTGCCGGCGTTCCGCCATCACTACTATGTCGACCTGACGCCCAAGATCGCCGACGTCGACTTCAACGCGCCCAGCGGCGACCAGTGGCGAACGCTCCTCGTCGGCGGTCTCGGCAAGGGCGGCAACCGTTACTTTGCGCTCGATGTCACCGATCCATCGGCGGTGACGACCGAGGCGGCTGCGGCAACCGAGGTGCTGTGGGAGTTCCCGCCCGTCGGCGACACCGCCATCGACATGGGCTATACCTACGGCAAGCCGATCATTGCGAAGACGCGCGCATTGTTTAACGGCGCGTGGGTGGTGATGGTGGGCTCCGGCTACAACAACCCGAGCGGCGTGGGCAAGCTCTACTTCCTGCAGGCTAGCGACCCGACCCATTACAAAATGATGTCGACGGGAGCAGGCAGCGCGGGGTCGCCCGCGGGCCTGGCGCATCCTGCCGGCTACACCCAGGACTTCCACAACCAGCTTGCTGAACAGATCTACGCCGGTGATCTTCTGGGTAACTTCTGGCGCTTCGACGTTTCGGACACCACGAGTGACACCCACTGGTCGGTGGGTCAGTACGCACAGCTGATCGCTCCCGGCGGCGGCGGTCTGCAGCCGGTGACCACGCCCCCGGAGATCAAGATCGACGTCAGCAACGGCATCGACCGGTGGGTTTTCGTCGGTACAGGCAAGTTGTATGACGAATCGGATCTCGCCGACAGTCAACTGCAGACCATGTATGCCTTCCGTGACGGCACGGCATCGGCGCCCTGGGTCCGCCGGTGGACCGCACGACCCCGGGGATGGTCGCGCTGCCCGCAACCGACTCCACGCACAACTTCGGCCTTGCCAACACACCCGACAAGGGCTGGTTTCATGACCTTCCCGCCGGCTCCCGCATCGTCGTTGCGCCGCAGGCGGCTTTCGGCGTTATTGCCTATATCGCAACCGAGCCGCAGACCGATCCATGTCTGACGGGAGCGCCGGTGAAGGTCTACGCAAGAGAGTACGGAACCGGACAGTCGGTGCTGACCGAGAATGCCGACGGCACCGGAAACCTCGTTCCCTTCCTGTCGGCAGAGGGCGGCGTGGGATTGCAGATCGTCTCCTTCCAAGGTGGAGCTTCGGACGCGTCGGACATAAGACTGGCGATCACCTTGCCCGATGCCAGCGTGCGCTACTTCAAACCGAAGCTGCCGCAATCATTCTTCCAGCACCGCATGTCGTGGCGCTTGCTGGGCCAATAAGCAAGCAGCGCTTTGCACGCAGAGCAGCCCGGCCCGCATTGCGCGGGCCGGGCTGCTCGCGTCACCGACGATAGACTTGAAGTCATGACCAGCGTCACGGCTTCCCTGCCCGGTTTCCCTGCGCCGCGTGATACCGGCCAACGCCTTACGTTGTCGCTTGCGCTGTCTGTCGCCGCGCACCTGGTCGTGATCGCGATGCTCGCCGGATTGCTCAAGCCCATGTGGACGCCGATTCTTGGCCGGGCAGGGCAAGCGCTCCCGATCGAAGTCGCAACAGCGCCGCCAGAGGCTCCGGCGCCGGCGAGCGAGTTGCCGATGGCGCCGCAGCGGCCGGGATCCGCGCCGGCCTTGCGCCCGGCGCCTCCGCTCTCGCCTCCACAAGCCGAAGTGCCTGCGCAACCTTTCGGCGTCTCCGTGCAGACCGACGTCAACGCGGAAACGCTCAGCGCCGACGCCCCGCCGCCCCCCGGCGACGTCTCGGTCGGCGCGATCATCGACAGTGAACGCCTGGGACATGCACAGGCGCTGCGCCTCGCCCAGCGCTTTCCGCGCACCGCAGCGAAGCCGCCCCGGCTGCGCGAACCGCTGATCGTCCCCTATCCGCCGCGCGCCGCGCGCGCACACGCTGAGGCGCGCATCGCGGTGCTGCTACTGCTCGACGCCACAGGGCGGGTTGTCGATACGACGCTTTTTCCCGATGAGTCCCTGTTCGGACCGGCCATTGTCGATGCGCTCAACGGGGCACGTCTCGCGCCGGCGGAAGCGGACGCCAAGCCGATGCCTTACTGGATGATCCTGGAATTCGTTTTCAGCATGCGGCCGGTCGCCAAACCGCGCCCGCCGGCGTGACGCCTTAAGCGACCACAGGAACGCCGAACGTCCGCTGGAGCGCTTATCCCAGCGTCGGCATATGAAAGCCGGGCGCCGCGCTGCCGTCGTCGGGCCAGCGCGCGGTGACGGCTTTGCCGCGCGTGTAGAAGCGCACGCCGTCCATGCCGTGAACGTGCAAATCGCCGAAAAGCGAATTGCGCCAGCCGCCGAAGGAGTAAAACGCCATGGGCACCGGAATCGGCACGTTGATTCCCACCATGCCGACTTCGATATCCTGCTGAAACCGTCTCGTTGGCGTAGGGATTGGCATTGACCATCGCGATCGCATCGTCGAGCGAATCCGCGCGCACCATAACCAGCACCGGGCCGAATATCTCCTCGCGGTAAATCGCCATCTGCGGGGTCGCGTGATCGAACAGCGTTGGTCCGACGAAGAACCCGGCATCATGGCCCGAGACCGACGGCGCTCTGCCGTCGACGATCAGCGATGCGCCTTCCGCGACGCCCCGGTCGATGAGCCCGACGATACGGTCCTTCGCGGCGCAGGTAATGACCGGACCCATTTCGGATTCGGCTCGATCCCCGGGACCGACCGTTATGCGGCGCGCGCGCTGCGCGAGCAAGTCGCGCAGCGGATCGGCGGCGTCGCCGACGGCGACGACCACCGACACCGCCATGCAACGCTCCCCGGCCGAGCCATAGCCCGCACCGATAAGCGCGTCGGCCGCAAATGCAAGCTCCGCGTCAGGCATCACGACCGCGTGGTTCTTCGCGCCGCCCAGCGCCTGGACGCGCTTTCCGTGCCGGGCGCCGGTCTCGTAAATGTATTTCGCGATCGGCGTCGACC
>VBCZ01000405.1 GCA_005889025.1 Betaproteobacteria bacterium | reverse complement strand
GATTGGGGATCAGCATCGACGGGATGTAGGCATAGACCTCGTTGCCGGCCGTCGAGCAGCCGCTCATGCACGCATCGAGCACATGCAGCATGCCGTCGTTGCCGCCCACGTAGACGCGCGGATAGTTGGCGTCGTCCACGAAGAGCGGCCGCGAATGGATGATGTCGCCCAGCACCGAGGTGCGCGCGCGATACTTCTGCCCGGCGGGGTTGTCGTTGCTGTGATCGCCACGGATAAAGTTGAGGACCATGGGACCCTTGGTGTTATCCCCGAGCTTCGACTGCTGTGACGTATCGAGGCTCGCCCAGCGGAAGGGAATCTTGGAGCCGTCCGTCTTCATGGTCACGATGTAGCGCCCGCTGTCCCAGTTCTGCGCAACCAAGTTCGAGGCGGCGCCGCCCCAGATTTCCGCACTGGTCAGAATGCTGCCGTATTTATCCACCGGATAGGCGAACACGTCGCCGGTCCAGTTGGCTTTTTCGAAGGTGGTCTGGAACAGGGTTGCGGTGCCGCTGCCGAAGTGTTGGGAATGAAACTGGGGGCGAGCGTGGCGGGCGCGTAGGCGGTCCCGGAAGCGAGCGCGTACGCGAGGATGAGGCGGGTCGCCAGCGCGAAGGGATGGGTCATGGTCGTGTCCTTCTCTTTCTCTATCAAAGTTTCGATGGGCATCGTGGAGAGGTGTCTTAGCAACGCGGCACCATAAAGGTCGACTGGACCAATTTGGTCGTGCCCTTGGCGCTGGTGCCGCGTGCCGTGATACGAAACAGGTCGGCGTTCTGGCAGCCGTGGAGGCCGTGCGTCTCCGCTACGTCACCCGAGGGAACAAAGTTGTTGGCGCCGATCTTCTCGATGAGGTAGCGCCTTGTGTCGTCGCCGTTTACCGCCAGCGAGTTCGAGTCGCCCCAGGTCATGGTGAGCGGGTCGATGCTGCTGGTCGCGAGGTAACCGATAGGGTAGAGATACGGTGTGCCGGTCGAGTAGGTCGTAAACCCCGCGTTGAGGGGGTTGGCGCCCGCGGCGTCGGAGAGCCAGCTCTCCCCCGTTGCCGAGCTTCCTGCCGCCAGGTTGAATGCGATGTTCTCCAGTTGCAGATTGCCGGCCAGGTTGAATTGCGTCGTCGAGAGGATCATGGCGGTGATGCCGAGCATCATCACCACGATCAGGAGCACGACCGTGACCAATAGCTGCGCCACGCCGCGTTGCCTGTGGATCAGGGGTTTTCTCGCCTGCAGTGTCATGGCCGATTCGGGGATCAATCGCTTATTTACGCAACTGCACGACCAGCGGAAACACTTGGCGCTGATAGGCGTCATTCACGGTGACCGTCTGGTCGCCCATGGCGTAGGTCGAGGTGTTGACATAGCCGGGCTCAGTGTCGGTGCTGCGCGCCAACAGCCAGATGCGCATCGCGGTCACGTTGGCCCAGTCCGCGGTGGCGACCGCGCCCGCACTGACAAAGTTGGTCCCGGCGTTGGTGGTCACCCCGTATTGGACCTGCATGTTTTCGATGCCGCTTGCGATCAGCTGCGGCGTGAGCGCCGGCCCCGCGCCGAGGGCCAGGCGGTACAGCGCAGGCACCTGCGGACTCTCGGCTGCGGAATTGGTGTAGTTGCTGATGTAGTAGACGTCGGCTCGGAGAGCGTAATCCTCGACTGGAGACTGCTGGGCGACCGGCCGGGTGGGTCCCAGGAACACGGTTGCCCCGATGAATTCGGATCTGACATACAGCGTGTTGGACGCGAGCGCCGTCGTGCTCGGTATTGCCGTCAGACCGGCCCGGCGTATGACCAGCACGTCGCCGCGGGCGTAGCTCGCCGAGGGAATGCACGCAGAAAGGCCGTTCGCATCGTTGGCGCCCCAGATCGGCTGCGCGAGGTTGGTCACGAACCCCGCGCCACAGCCATAATCGGTGGTGCTGACCGCCCCTGCCCATTGAACGATGGGGAGTCTCACGGTGCTGGTTGCCTGCGGGGTGTTGGCCCCCGTCACGGCGAGAAAACCCGCGTGCCTAATCTCGCGCCGCATGAAGTCGATGGCGTAGCGGCCGTTGCTTTGAAACTGCGCGACCCGCGAGTCGGTACGCTTGCTCGACGAAATCGACGTGAAAGCGGAGGTCACGGCAAGAATGATCAGCAGCCCGATGGTGAGCGCCACCATGAGCTCGACCAGCGAAAAGCCGGACGTGTGCGAACGAGTGTGCGACATGGTCGGATGCGTTTCTGCGCCCTGTCTGCGGTCAGTTGGTGTCATTGAAAAGAGTTCTTGTGGCCGTATAGGAGGACGCCTCGACGCCGGCCGTGGACCCGGCGCCCGTGGACCCGTAGGTCTGCTCGGTCCGGCGATCGGTCCAATTGACCACAATCGTGTAGGTGACGATGATGGGGTTGCTTGTGTCGGGCGTGATGGTCGCGGTGCCGCTCGGCAGCGTGGCCGCCAGGCGCGTTGTCGAGGTCGCGGCGCCGCCGGAGTACGCATAGCCGCCGGTCAGGGCATAGTCCTTGTTGGCCTCGATGCGCTCCGCCATTTCGCTCGCCAGCAACACCGCCTGAGTCCGGAACTGGGCCGCCTTATTCAGCCTGAGCGCGAAGGTCTGGACGTTGGCCGAGCCCAGCAGCCAGATCGTGATAATCGCCAGCGTGATGAGGGTCTCCAGCATCGTGAACCCACGATGTTGTTTTTGCCCTCGCGCACGCGGAGTCCGATCGAGGCGAGCCATGATCACCCCTTCACCATGGAAACGTCGCCGGTGGCGGTGATCGTTCCGACGTATGACGACGATCCTGTCCATGTTCCAGACACGGTGAACGTCAAGCTCGCGGCGCCCGCGTCACCTTGCGTGCCGTTGGCGTTGAATCTCGCGACGGACGAGGGCCCGGTCAGCGCAAGAGAGGAATCGATCGCGGCATGCTTGCGGATGGGGTTGGGATTGGTGCTGGTCG
>VBCZ01000406.1:503-2291 GCA_005889025.1 Betaproteobacteria bacterium | reverse complement strand
ATCGCTCAACAGTAATACCGCGCATTCTCCAGCCTACGCCCATCAATAATTGAGTAACTGATTCGTAATCAGTAGGTCGGTGGTTCGACTCCACTCAACAGCACCATTCCCTACGCGGTTTCGCGAGATAGCAACTGCTTTCCCGCTGTCAGCTCTGTGCCGTATTTGTGCCGTCGTTTTTTCCCGCGGCGGCACGTAATGCACCAAGACGTTCCGCGTAGGGCGCGAGGTGATCGGCCGCCAGGTGCGCATAGCGGCGCACCATCTCGGGAGACTCCCAACCGCCCAACTCCTGCAACGCGAACAGCGGCGTGCCGTTCTATACGTGCAAGGTTGCCCAGACGTGCCGCAGATCGTGCCACCGAAAGTCCACAATGCCGGCTCGTTCTAGCGCCGCGAACCAAGCCTTGGTGCTGACTTGGGTAACCGGCAGGCCCTTGTAACCAAACACGTACGTCGGATGCTTCCCGACCTGCTTGCGGAACGCGCTCGGGCGATGTCTAGGCGTGGCGGATTACCGCACCAGCAGGAGTACCGAAATGAAAACTTCCGAGACGAGGACTGCTGCATGGCCCGTCATTCTACCAATGCGAGAACCTCGCATGTATCGCCTGGATAGCTATCGTCGAATCGCCGCTCCGGGAAAGCGCAGCGCACTGTGGCCGCCGCACCGCCCAGTCTCGAGTCGCTGCAGACGCCCGAGGTCAATGGCCGGTCACTTGAACGTTCGTATTCGGCGAGGTACCCATTCCCGCAGGCGCTGAACACAATGCGTTCACCGTATTGGTTAAACCTCGTGTGATAACGGGTGACGCGTTCCACAACGTGCACGCGACCTTGCCGTCGCGCGAACTCACCGTCATATGATAGACACCGACCGGACCTTCGCTCACCGTTCCTGATACTCCCTTCGTAAGCCCGATGCCGTAGAAGTACAGCGAGCCATGGCATTCGCCCGCGTACGGGTTAGCGGCTTCGGGGTCCTCGCACCAAACCCAGAAGCCGAAGAACTTGTCATCGGGATTCAGGAACGCGTAATTGAATACGCCGGTCGCAGTAGGACCCGCGTTGGGATTGTCGGTGTTCGCAAAGATGATCTGTTCCGATGAGGCGTCAACTGCCGCCGCCGATGTGACACAGACCAGGAACAGCAACGCTGACAGCAACCGCGTAGGTGTCATGATAAGACCTCCTTGGTTTTGATCTCGAATTGTTGGCTCAAGGCGAGAATCGCAGACATTGGCCGAGCTGACGAGTATCCCTTTCGCCACGTCGATGACCATTCCGGGAGAATTACCCTGGTGGCTAAGGCAAGCAAGCATTATGCAATACGTGCTGATTCAGTGGTTTCCCCCGGGCGAAAGCTCGAGGAGGAGCGCGTTGTAACGAAATTCGACAGGTCCAATCTACCCCATATCTCGAGTCCGGCCCGCGCCATCTCGGCCGCGCGCAGGACTGCGCGCGCCTTGGAGAGCGTCTCGCGCTTTTGCAGATGCCATCTGGGGTTTGGCTGAAGGTAGTAGCTGCCTCCGGAAATCTTGGCGATCGAGTGTCTCTCGAGTGCTTGGCCCATGCCTGCTTTCTGTAGGGACGGGTAAACAACTTACCTATTGCATGTGCTGACCGCCGTTGATGGCGATATTGGCTCCGGTAACGAAGGCGGCTTCGTCTGAACAAAGGTAGATAATGAGCCCCGCGATCTCCTCGGGCTTGCCCAAACGGTTGATCGGTATATGCGGCAGGATCTTCGAATCGAGCACCTCTTTCGGAATTGCCATCACCATCTTG
>VBCZ01000406.1:0-455 GCA_005889025.1 Betaproteobacteria bacterium | reverse complement strand
GCCGCGTAGTTCGTTTGTCCGAATGCGCCTTTCGAGCCGTTGACCGAAGAAACGTTGACGATGCGTCCCCAACCGCGCTCGACCATGCCGTCGCACACCTGCTTCGCCATGTTGAACGCGCTGTCGAGATTGGTGTGGATGACCACGTCCCAGTCCGCCTTGGTCATCTTCTTGAACGTCATGTCGCGCGTGATGCCCGCGTTGTTGATCAGGATGTCCACCGGACCCACCTCGCTATGGACTTTCGCCACGCACGCCTGGCAGGAATCGTAATCGGCGACGTCGACACCGTAGGCGGCGAAGCTGTAGCCCTTGCCCTTGTAGTCCGCGACCCATGCCGGGGCGTTCTTGTTCCCCGGCGAGTGGGTGACGACGACCTTGAAGCCTGCATCGTGCATCTTGGTGCTGATCGATTCCCCCAGGCCACCCATGCCGCCGGTGATCAACGCAATCCG
>VBCZ01000402.1:2399-2719 GCA_005889025.1 Betaproteobacteria bacterium | reverse complement strand
ATCCGCGAGGGCCGCGTGCAACGCGCCAAGCGCATCGGCGACGCGCTGGCCGCTGCGGGGATCGAGAACGCCTGTGATGGAGCGATGGCCTATGTGACAAACGAGCGTTTGATCAGCCGGACGCATTTCGCTCGATTTCTGGTCGAGACGGGACATGCGCGCGACACCCGCGACTGCTTCTCGCGCTACCTGGTACGCGGCAAGCCCGGACATGTCGCGCACCAGTGGCCGACCCTGGAAGAGGCCGTAGGCTGGATCCACGCCGCGGGCGGTCAGGCGGTGCTGGCCCATCCAGGGCGCTACAGGATCGACGGCCGGCG
>VBCZ01000402.1:0-2314 GCA_005889025.1 Betaproteobacteria bacterium | reverse complement strand
TGCGCGCCACGCCAGAGTATTTGGCCTGCTCGCCTCGTCGGGGTCCGATTATCACGGACCCGGAGAAAGCTGGGTCGACCTAGGAGGTATGCCGCCCCTCCCCGCCGGGGTGGCGCCGGTCTGGCAGGACTGGTAAGGCTGAAGTCCCGACGCGGTGGCATCGCGGGTAAAACTTGGCCAGCGGGGCGATTTTGTTCGTGTCCCGGGGCCCGAAACGCCGGATCCTTCGACATGTCCGATCAATACACCGTGTACTTCGTATCCGACCGCACCGGCATCACCGCCGAGATGCTCGGCAACAGCTTGCTGTCGCAGTTTGAAGGTTTGAACTTCCAGCGCAAGACCATCCCCTTCGTGGACACGCCGGAGCGAATCGACGAGGTGCTGCAACGCATCGCCGAGACCGCCGCTAGGGAGGGCCGGCGCCCGCTCGTCTTCAGCTCGATCGTCGACGAAGCGATGAGCGCTCAGCTCGGCCGCGCCAATGCCATGGTGCTCGATCTGTTCCAGGTATTCATCGCGCCGCTGGAATCCGAGCTGGGCGCGAAATCGTCTCATGCCGCGGGCCGATCGCACGGGATCGCCAACAGTCACAAATATTTCGCGCGGATGGAGGCGATCAACTTCACTCAGGCGCATGATGATGGGGCAACGACGCGCGAGCTTGCCAAGGCGCAGGCGATCCTGATCGGTGTTTCGCGCTGCGGCAAGACACCGACCGCGCTCTATCTCGCGCTGCAATTCGGCATCCTGGTGGCCAACTTCCCGCTGACACCCGACGATTTTGTCGACAAACAACTGCCCGGCTCGATTCGTCCGTTTCGCGACAAGCTCTTCGGGCTGACCATCGACCCCGACCGTTTGCAACAGATCCGCGAGGCGCGCCGGCCGGCAAGCAAATACGCCTCGCTCGATAATTGCCGCTACGAAGTTCGCGAAGCGCTCGCGCTGATGCAGCGCGAACAGGTGCCGGTCATCGATACGACCAGCCGATCGATCGAGGAAATATCGACCACGATCCTGCATCGCGCCGGCCTGCAGCGGCATATTTTTTGAGTCGATGAAGCGTGCAGCGCTCTAATCACGCGTCCAGGCCATAAAAGCGCGCGGCATGGACTCCGCAAACAGCCTCCCGCTCCGTCGGCGTCAGCCAGCCTAGCAGAGCGTCGCTTGTCGTCAGCCAGTCGTCATAGGAGGCCGCAAGCGTCACCACTGGCCAGTCGCTTCCCCATATGACGCGCCCGCTGCCGAAGCACGCCATTATGTGGTCGGCATAGGGGCGCAGATGGTCGATCGTCCATGCCGCGCCGGCTTCGGTCACGAGTCCGGACAACTTGCAATACGCGGATGTGTCCGCGGCGAGAGCGGCGATATCGGCTGCCCACGGCTGCCATACAGCATGCGCAATGTCCGGTTTGGCGCAATGATCGACAACGACCGCGAGCTTCGGATGACGCGGGAGTGTTTCAAGCAGCCACGGCAACTCGCGTGGCGTCACCAGTGCATCGAAGCGCAAACCCAGGCCGGCCAGCGCCCGCAATGCGATCGCAACTTGCGGCTGTGTAATCCAGCACGGATCTTCGAGGTCCTGGAGCATCGGACGCATGCTCTTGAGCAAGCGATTCGCCGCAAGCTTCTCGATTATCGGCACCGCGTCGGGCGCGGCAAGATCGGCCCAGCCTACGACACCGCGAACGAGGCCCCCGCTGTTGCGCGCGACGTCGAGTAGAAAACGGGTTTCCGCAACGGTAGGCGCGGCTTGCACGAGCACCGCAGCGCCGATCCCGGCGACATCGCCGGCGTGGGAGCGAGCCAGCCGTAGTCACCGCGAGCGATATTCCAAACGTGAACGTGCGAGTCGATGCGCTTCATGTCAAGCCGCAGGCACCGGTACGTCGTCCGGGATCAAACCGTTATTCCGGAGCGAGACCCAGAAAGCCGAAGGAATCGGCCAGGCCGCAAGACGCAAGTTCTGGTCGAGCTCGTCCGTTGACCGCACCCCGGCGACGACGCCGGTCACCGCGGGATGCGCGGGAGGAAATTGCAGTGCCGCCGCGGCGAGGGGTACGCCGAAAGCCCGGCAATGCGACTCGTTTGCTTCGACGCGCGTCATGACCTCTGGTTTGGCTGGCGCGTAATCGTAATAGTCCGCGCTGCCGTGCGAAGGATGCGAGCCCGTCGCGAGTATCCCCGAGTTGAATGGGCCGCCGATCACGATGCCGACTCCGCGCCGCTGGCATAGTGTGAAAAGCTCGGCCGACGCCGACTGGTCGAGCAAGGTGTAGCGTCCGGCGAGCAGCAACACGTCAAGGTC
>VBCZ01000401.1:2170-4657 GCA_005889025.1 Betaproteobacteria bacterium | reverse complement strand
CGGCGCGGACCAGGACATACGCAACTGGGGTCAGATGGGACTCGGAGGCGAATGGGCGAGCCGGCACATCACTCCGCACGGATACGCGCTCCGCTATGCTACCGCGATCGAGTTCTCGAACAAGGTGCTGCAGGCGAGCGACAAGTGGAACGGCGACCTGCACACCTATGCCAATTACAAGCGGCCGGATTTCACGACGTATCTGGAAGCCGACCAGATCTTCGACAATATCCGCAAGGATCCTGCGGCCATCGGGTATGCGCGTTATCACGACGGCTTCCCCAAGGACATCAAGATTCTGGCGGTGGCGAAGGACGACAGCAGCCCTGCCGTGCCGTACACGATCGACACGCTGCAGAACCGCAGCTACCCGCTCTGGGGCGACCAGTCGTTCTGGGTCAGCGTGAAGCAGAAGGACGGCAAGTATCTTCCGCTGACGGCCGAGGTCGTGCGCGAGGAATTGAAGAAACTCAAGTGAGAAGACACACCATGAACCGACATTTCGCAATCGCCGCGGCGAGCCTCGCGCTGTTCGCGTGCGCCGCCTCCCAGACTTTCGCGCAGGAGGGCAAAGAGTCCACAGAAGGCCTCGACATGCAGGCCGCTCGCGCCAAGATGATGACCGCCCGCGGCAGCAAGATCGCTTACACCAAGAAGTTCGATCTTAGCGCGTTGCCGCGTTACGAGCCGAAGCGGAAAGTGAGCGGAACCATCCGCATGTGGGGCAGCAACTACATCACCGACGGCTTCCTTGGCGGGTACTGGGAGGCGGCGTTCAGGAAACACCATCCCGACGCCAAATGGTCCCATCGCTGGTGTTCGGCGTGAGCGATCTGGGCATCGGCCGCAAGGTCACCTTTCAGGAGCAGCAGCTCTTCGAGCGTTACTTCGATCGTTCGCCGCAGGAGATCGACATTGCAACCGGCTCGTACGATGTGCCGGGTTAGCAGCCTGCATTTGGCGTGGTCGTGCACAAGGACAACCCGCTCACCAAGATCACCATGGAGCAGCTCGACGGCGTCTTCGGCGCCGAGCGCGCGGGCGGCTGGGAAGGCACGAGCTGGCGCCCGAATTGGGCGCGCGGACCCGAAAAGAACATCCGCACCTGGGGCCAGCTCGGGCTCACCGGCGAATGGGCCGACAAGCCGATCAATGTCTACGGCCTGACGCTGCGCTACCACCAGGCGACCGAAATTTCGGATCGCGTGCTCAAGGCGAGCGACAAGTGGAACGAGCGCCTGAAGATCTACGCCAACTTCGTGTCCAAGGCGGGCAAGCTGGAACGCGGCATGAACGAGGATCTCGCCGCGGATAAGTACGGCATCGGCATCGTCGCGGCGCCCACGACCAATCTGACGGGAGGCGCTTCGCAGCCGACCCAGAAAGTCCTGCCCGTCGCCGCGAAGGAAGGTGGCCCGTATATTCCGTACACGCTGGACACCCTTCAGGATCGGACGTATCCGCTCTACGACCGCATCTTCGCGTATACCGATCGCGAGTCGGGCAAGCCGATGAACCCGGCGGTGCTGGAATTCCTGCGCTTCGTGCTGAGCCAGGAAGGCCAGGCCGAAGTCATGCGCGACGGCAAATATTTGCCGCTCAACGCAGAGGTCGTCCGTGCGCAGCTTAAAAAACTCGAAGAGGCGGCGAAATGAGCTGCAGACTCGCGGCAATAGCGCTCGCGTTCCTTCTGCTCGCCGCAGGCGAGCCGCGCGCCCAATCGCAGAACGCGCCGAGCGGCGCGTCTTCGGCCGGGCAGTCGGTCGATCCGCTGGAGCTGCAGAAGGCGCGCGCCGAAGGCCTCAAGCAGCGGGCCGGGAAAGTCTATTACACCAAGAAGTTCGACTTGAGCGCGCTGCCGGAATACAAACCCGGGCAGGCGATGTCGGGAACGATCCGGCAATGGGGGTCGAATTATCTCGTCGACAGCATGCTGGAGAAATATCTCGAGGACGCCTTTCACAAGTATCACCCCAACGTCAAATTCGAGAACAACCTCGGCAGCACCTTTATCGGCATCGCCGGCCTCTACGCCAAGCGCGCCGAGCTCGCGCCGATGGGCCGGCGCGCGACGTGGGACGAGCTCCAGGGCTATCAACGCGTCTTCAACACCCTGCCGGTCGAGATCGCGATGGCGACCGGCTCGTACGACGTTGCGGGATGGACCTTTGCGCTGGTCGTGTTCGTCAACAAGGACAATCCGATTTCGCAACTCAGCTTCGAGCAGCTCGACGGCATCTTCGGTGCGGAGCGCGACGGTGGCTGGAACGGCAACGAATGGGATCCGACCGCGGCGCGCGGCGCGGACAGGAACATCCGCATCTGGGGCCAGCTGGGCCTGAAGGGAGAATGGGCCGACAAGCCGATCCATGTGTACGCGTACAACCTGAACTACCACTTCCCGCGCGATTTTGCCGAAAAGGTGATGAAGGGCAGCTACAAATGGAACGAGCAGATGAAGGAGTACAGCAACAAGACGCGCGCTCC
>VBCZ01000401.1:0-2118 GCA_005889025.1 Betaproteobacteria bacterium | reverse complement strand
GATTACGTACACGGGAATTCTCTACCGCAATCCGGGCGTGAAGACCGTCGCCCTGTCGAGCGCGAGCGGTGGCCCCTTCGTCGCGCCGACGCTCGAGACCGTCCAGGACCGCTCATATCCGTTGACGCGCGAGGTCTACTACTACACCAACCGTGCGGTCGGCAAGACGATCGATCCGCTGGTCAGGGAATACCTGCGCTTCGTCTTGAGCCGCGAGGGCCAGGAAGCGGTGCAGCGCGATGGGAAGTACCTGCCGCTGACCGCAGGAATCGTCCGCGAGCAACTGCGCAAGCTCGACGAAGTCGGAAAAGCGTCCAAGGCAGCGGAATAGGTGCCGCAATGAATGGACCGGGCGCATTCCGCCGATCGATTGCATTGACATCGCTTGCGGTCGCGTTCGCGGCTTGGACCACGTGGACTGCAGCTGCCTCCGATGCTCCGCCAGTCACGACCGATGCCGCAGCCTTATCCAAGGCGCGGGCGACCGGTACCAAGAAGCGCGCCGAACGCAAATTCTACGAGCCGCAATTCGACCTCTCCGGGCTACCCGAATACAAACCGCAGCAAATCGTGTCCGGGACGATCCGGCAGTGGGGAAACAACTACATCAAGGACAGCCCTCTGGTCGATGTCTGGGAGAGCGGCTTTCGAAAGTATCACCCCGACATCCGCTTCAAGGACAACCTGTCGAGCTCCGCAGTCGCGTTTCCCGGGCTGATTGCCGGTGTCGCCGATCTGGCGCCCATGGGACGGCAGGCGCTCTGGGACGAGCTCAAGGGCTTCGAGCGCGAAGGCGCGGAAGGCGGCAGCGAAGGAAGCTCCAACGTCGATGTCGTGGAAATCGTCATGGCGACGGGCTCGTTCGACGTCCGCGGATGGACCTTCGCGCTTGGCGTATTCGTCAACAAGGACAACCCCATAAGAGGGCTCACGATCGAGCAGCTCGACGGCATCTTCGGCACCGAGCGCGACGGCGGCTGGAACGGATTGACGTGGGACACCTCGGTCGCGCGCGGCCCGGAGAAGAACATCCGCACCTGGGGGCAACTCGGTCTCACCGGCGAATGGGCCGACAAGCCGATCCACGTCTACGGCTATAACTTCAAGTATCACTTCACCGACGAGATCGACAAGAAGGTCCTCAAGGGATCCGGCAAGTGGAACGAGAAGCTTCGCGCTTATTCGAATGTCGCGGGACAGAAGGCCGATGGATCGCTCACCGGCGCGGGCGAGCTGATGATGAACGATCTCGGCCGCGATCGTTACGGCATCGCCTACACCGGCATTCCGTTCATGACGCCGCAGACGAAACCGGTCGCCCTTGCTGCCAGAGAGGGCGGTCCCTACATCGAGCTCACTCTCAAGAACGTACAAAATCGCAGCTTTCCGCTCACTCGCGACGTCTACTACTATCTTAAGCGCGAGAAAGGCAAGCCGATCGACCCGAAGCTCAGGGAATTCCTGCGCTACGTCCTGAGCCGGGAGGGGCAGGATGCCGTCCAGCGGGATGGCAAATATCTGCCGCTCACGGCCGAGGCCGCGCGCGACCAGCTGCAGAAGCTCGAAGCCGCCGCTCCATGAGCCCGCCGAGGCGGCGTGCGCCGGTCGAGCGCCGATTTGCGGCGCACAGACGACTTGCAGATGAATGGCCGTTCAGGCTGTCTTCAGCCTTGCTTTAGGCGAGGCGAATAAAGTGTCGCCGTTTCCCTCGCGTTCATCGCGGAACCGTTCCGTGACCATGCAAATGGTTGAGAGGACGGGAACAGCAGCAACGGATGCTAACCAGGAGGAATTCGAATGAACGGGATGCGTATCGCAGGCCGGATCGGATTATGGGCCGGCGCCTTCGGCGTTGCAGCAAGCGCCCTCGCACAGCCGGTCGATCGGCCTATGGTCGAATGGCTTATCCCGGCCCTCACCACGAACAAGCCTCAAACGCCCGAGGAAGCGGAGTCCGGTCGACAAGTTGGCCGCCAACTGCCTGCACCGGAGGTTCTGCAGCCGGTGCTGGATCCTGCGCTTCCGGCGTACCAGCCGCGCAAGGACAAGCTCACGGGCAGCTTCAAAGGTGCCGCGTCGGACGTGATGGTGGTCCTGGTGCAGAAGTGGTTCGAGAAA
>VBCZ01000403.1 GCA_005889025.1 Betaproteobacteria bacterium | reverse complement strand
CGGCGAGCCCGGTGGGCGTTTTGCGATCGGCCTCGACAAACGCCGAATAGCTGTCCACGTTTTGCCGGAAGCCCTTGCGGATCACGAGCTGCGCGTTGGGTATCGATAGGTCCTTGTGCAGCGACGCGCCCTCGGTGCCTTGCACGCAATGATCGGGCCATAACACCTGCGCTCCGTACGGGAGCTCGATTTGTTCGAACGGTTTCTTGCCGGGGTGCTGGGAGGCGAAGGAGACGTGTTGCGGGTGATGCCAGTCCTGCGTGATCACCACGTTTTGGAACGATCGCGCAAGCTTGTTGATGATCGGCACGACCTCGTCGCCCTGTTTGACCGCGAGGCTGCCGCCGGGCATGAAACAGTTCTGGACATCGACGACGATCAGTACGCTGTTTGCGTCAGGCTTGATCTTCACTTTCCGCAAAGACTCCCGCGGCCGGAAGCGCCGCGCATGCCAGCGCCCACGCCGCCGTCACCAGTCGACATCTGCGGCTCGTTGATCACTTGGCCGCGATGGCGCCACCAGGGTTCGATCGTGGGTTCGCAAATCACCGAGTGCAGTCGACATCTTACACGCCCGGCCCGGAGTTTTTAGACCAAGGCCCAGGCATGAACGTTGCATGATGAATGGACGGCAGTCGACCACCCGGTTCGCTGAAACTGACCTGCCACACTACAAGATACCTGTGAGCTGATCACGTTTCCGTGCCTGAAATCGGCCGCGCCAAAGGCCGGCCAAGCTGCACCAACGCGAGGCGCGTCGCGCCACAATGATGCGCCTTCGCGAGGAGGAGGCGATGCTATCTCTCGCTGAATGCATCGGCATGTCGGACCTGACCGAGGACGAGATTGCGGTCATCGCCGAGCATGAACATGTGCCCGATATCGTGGCCGTGGAGCTCGGCCAGGACTTGCTCAAGACGTCAAAGGGCGTTTTCATCCTCAGGTGTTACGTTAGCGATGTGCTCGAGCAGGCCAAGCTCGCCGGCAAACGCGACAAAGTGAAGCGGCTCGACCGACTTCTTACCCGCTTCAACGCCGAACACGGCTTTCCGCGCGTGCTCTGACGCGTACGGTCCGGCCGGTGCGCTTAGCACCTGATGCGCGCCGTCGCCGGCGTGGCCGCAACGCCGATGCGATGCGGAACGCATTTCAACGCCATCCCCCACTTTGCGATGAGCCCGCGGGCGATGCGACAATTGCGGTCACGGTTGACGGCGATCACATTTTTGCGGGCCCTATTGAGCTTTGCGGCAATGAATGACAATGATGGGTTGTAGGGCCGAATTCATTCGGCCGCGCTGGTGGAAGAAACGGCTCGCGCGAATGAATTCGCACCTACGGGCTCGGCAAAGCTCAGCCCTCACCTCCATCCCCTCGCCCGCTGCTACCCTCATCCCCGGTCCTCTCCAGAGGGCGAGGGACGATTCGTGCGGCTTCGCCGATCGATTGGATCGAGGGGAGCACCGTGACGGAAATGGTCCGCCAACCATTTCCGTAAGACTCAGTAATGGGGAACTGCTCAAGTTGAGAGCCCCGGCACCACCATCCTCGTCACTCCACGTCGGAGAGCGGACTTTGAACGACCTCCACAACTTCGTACAACAATATCCACGGCTGTTTGTCCTCTCCGGAGCGGGAGTCAGTACCGATTCGGGGATTCCGGGCTATCGTGACACCGAAGGTCGATGGAAACGAACGCCGCCGATTCTTCTGAAGGACTTCCTGAGCGATCAGTCGGTGCGGCAACGGTATTGGGTACGCAGCATGGTTGGCTGGCGGATCGTGGCCGGTGCCCATCCCAATGCTGCTCATCATGGGCTGTCTCGGCTCGAGGCGGCCGGGCGACTACGACAACTCGTCACGCAGAATGTCGACGGTCTCCACCAGCGAGCCGGAAGCATCGACGTTATCGAGCTGCACGGCAACCTCCGCAGGGTGCGCTGCCTGGGTTGCGGCGCGGACCATTCGAGGGAATCGGTTCAAAGGATGCTCCAGGCGGAAAATCCTCATTTCCTGGCCTGCGGCGCCATGGTCGCGCCCGACGGAGATGCCGACGTCGAATCGTACCGCGTCGACGCGTTTCGCGTACCTACCTGCGCCTACTGTGCCGGGGTCCTGAAACCCGAAGTGGTATTTTTCGGGGAGGGCGTTCCCAGAGATCGAGTCGATGCCGCGGTGGGAGCGCTCGAACAGTCAGACGCCGTGCTCGTCATCGGCTCGTCCCTCATGGTGTATTCGGGATACCGCTTTTGCGAGTGGGCCGACAAGATGGGCAAACCCATCGCGGCGATCAATCTCGGTCGAACGCGCGCCGATCATCTCCTTTCGTTGAAGATCGAACGCTCGTGTGCGGATGTGCTCAGGTCCCTTATGGAACAGCTCGGCATCGCCTATTAGTAATTGGATTTCGCTCGAACGAAGCGGCGTCTCGGCCGGGCCGGCAGCGAGGACAAAGACCGGAACCCAGAGGATGAGAAGCAGACCGCAAGCCTTGTTCATGGTGCCAATGCAGGACCTCGGGCAAGCCTCGCGACCGATGCGCGAACCGAGGCGGTGAGGCCTTGCGCCTCCCCGCCTCGTTCACATGGATCCCAATCGGGCTCTACACAGTTCGCTATCTGTTCTTCGCTTATTACGGTTTCGCGAAGTAGATGTCTTCCTCGACCGCCCCGTCCTGTCCGCGCGTATCCGACCACACGATGTAAGGCTGACCTTTCGCATCGACCGCAACCCACATGTAATCGCCCAGGAAGCCGGCCTGGATCGGATTGTTCGCCGGCACCAGGTTCGGCATCGACGACGTCGTGACCCGGGTGTACTTGATCGTTGGCGAGCCGGTCGCCGCCTTCTCGATCGTCGCGAGCGTGATGTCATTGCAACCGGTCGTCTCGCAGTTGCCATACGAGCGGTCGTAGTACGCGACGTAATATTTCTTCCCGTCGGGCGAGACGGCGCTCCACGGCATCCACTGTGCGCTCTTGCCGATCTTCGCTGCAGGCGTGATGTTGGAGGTGGCGCTCCACGTCGCGCCGCCGTCGGTCGAGTACGCGTAGAACACGTCGTTGTCGCATGGCGGCACGGCGGTGGCGGCCGGCCCGAGCGGGTTGCAATTCGCCTCGCCATTGCGGAAGTCCGCCCACGCTGAGTACAGCGTCCCGCTGCTGTCCACCGCGATCGAGCCCTCGACGAAGTCGTCCATCCGGTACCCATTCGGCGGCAGGCACTGCCGCCCGCCCGGGCAGGCCGTGGCGGCGTCGGGGCCGAAGGGTTGCGTGCCGAAGTCGTCGCCGATTTTGGTCGGCGCCGTCCAGCTCGCCTTCAAGCGGCAGTCGGCCGTCGCTGGGCACTTGACCATCATGTGCTGGTTCACGCCCAAAGTCGGCGTGTTGCCATTGCCGAACGCGACGTAGATCGTGCCGTCGGCCCCAACGATGGGATGCGACCCCTGGTCCTGATCACACGCGTTCGCATCGGCCTCGCCGCTGAATGCCGTGCATGCGCTAGCGTTGCGACCGCTGATCTCGATGCCTGTCGACCACGTCGCACCACCGTCAGTCGACTGGCTGAAGTATATCGGGCTGTGGCATGGAATACCCGTGGTCGAACAGCCGGTTGTGTCGAACCGTGTCCACGTGGCGTAGACGCGGTTCTTCTTCGGACTCGCATTGCTCGCATCGGCGACGATGAATTCCTTGTCGTTGAAGATGTCCGGATTGTTGTCGTTGGCGACAACGCCAAGAGGAACGTCCCGGTACTCCTGGAACGGAAGCGGCGCCGGCGTGTGATAGAACGCGCCGCCGATCTCCGCGTTCGACTTCGCGACGACAAAGGCGCTGTCGGCATAGGGGCCGACCATAAACAGCACGCCACCGACGTAGGCGTTGCCGTCCGCGTCGAACGTCGCCGTAGGATCGCTGCATGCGTCGAACGTGGTTACGTCACTATTAACGAATTGGTAGAAGGGCGGCACCATGTCGCCCCAGGTCTTGCCGCCGTCGAACGTGAACGCGTAGCCGCACTTGTTGAACCCGAGGCGCGAATCGTTCTGCCCGGCGATAAGGTTGTCGGGGTCTATCGGATTGATCGCGACCACGGCCTCGGCCTGCCGGCGCAGCGAGCAGTCTTGATTTACGCGGATATTCTCGTTGCCGCCGTCCTTGTAGGTGTTCGCACACCCCAGCGTCTCACCGCGGTGCGCTTTGGGGGGCTTATCGCCCTTGGCGCCGGCCGCGTCGGCGCGAGCGTCGAGTTGCCCGCTCGCTGCCAGGACGGCGTAGAGCGCCCCGGAAGAGAGCTTCTGCTCGCCTTTCCGCGGCGTCTGTTTTCCCAGCTCGATGTCGAGCGCACGCGCGAGCACTTTGTTTTTCGGGACGATGTTCTGGTCCCCGTCCTTCGCTTGAGCGGTGCCGAGGACTACCGCTGCGACGATCGATAATGCGAGCGCCAGCCTGTTAACGTGCTTATCCATTGCTTTTCCTCCTTGTATTGAACGAACCGCATCCGGCGACGGATAGGCACTCCAACCTACCGAGCGCGGAACGATTAGGCTATCACGGGTTGACGCGACCGCGAAGACGGAGTTGCCCGGCGTCGCCGGAGCGCCTTTTCTTCCTCGCGTGCGGGTGACCGGCGTGCCGAGGGAGGCACACGGCCGCCGCGGGCACGAGCAAGTCAGGCGTCGCGCACAAGCGAGCATTGGCGGTCTTGCCAGTTCGACCTGTTGCCCATGTCGCGTTGCGGAACGTCGATTGCCAAGTCGCATTAATGCAGCAATTTGGGCACTTGATGGAATTCAACGGCCGACAGCTGAATGTGTCAAACAAATAGGCCCAGTTTTGTTCCAGGCATCGCGGCGGAATTCGAACCGGCGCCGATCATAACCAGCCTGCCGCGTGGCGGTTGCGGCAGAAGCGATGGAACAAGGTGGACCGGCTGTGCCGCTTCGATCACGGCATCGAACATGCTCCGCAGGAACTCGCGTGGGTCA
>VBCZ01000064.1:9971-10303 GCA_005889025.1 Betaproteobacteria bacterium | reverse complement strand
GTACTTGCCGATTTCGACCGAAGCACCCGACTTGGCCTTGACCGCGTAGGTTCCCGATTCCCAGGCAAGGTCACCGGAAGTGCCCACGTCGGACTTCGGGTCGACGCTGAACGTGACACCGGCCTTCGCCGATTCAGCAGTGTCCTTGGCGAAATACGCCTGAATCGCGGCTTTGCCCTTCGCAGCCTTGGCGCCCGGCGGGAGAAGTACGGCTTGTTCCGCATAGAGGGCGGAAACTGCATTGGCGTCGGCTGCGTTATAGGCTTTCACCGAGGCCTGAGTGATTGCGTGGATGGCTGCTTCGTCCGTTGAAGCCGCCGCGGCAGATGCCG
>VBCZ01000064.1:5929-9821 GCA_005889025.1 Betaproteobacteria bacterium | reverse complement strand
AAGGGCTGTGGAAACGGGCATCCACAAGAAGCGGATGCTTGTCTCCCTTTCCCGTGGCGCACCCGGACAGCGGTCACACGCGCACGAATTCCTTGCCCTTGTTGGGGTCGACCACGTATTTGTAGAACGCCTCGTTGACCTTCGCCCAGCTCTTCAGCGCCTTTATGTTGCCGAGCCAGCGACAGATATTCGGATATGCGCCAAACTTGCAATCGATGACGTCGCCGCGAGGACCATCATCGAGCCCAGATAGTCGGCAATCGTGATGTCATCGCCGCAGAGAAACGCATTTCGCGGCCCGATCAGGCTCTCGTCCAGCATCTTGAGCCAGCCCAGCGCCTTTTCCTTGCGCCATGCTACGGTGCCCGCCTGCACCTTATCGTCGGGCCGCTTCATGAACGGAAAGATCTGCGGATAGGGGAAGCCGTAAGAGAAAGGTTGCCTCGCCTGGCGGCGCAGCGGCATGATACGAGTCGTCTGATAGACCCGCCCGGCAAAGACAACTGTCATGTCGACGCGCGGCCCAACAACGAGGAGTGAGCTCCATGACAGCATCCGTGACAGCATTTAACGTCGTGCGATTCCGAGTCAAGCCCGGACGCGAATCGGAGTTCGTTGCAGCACACCGCAATGCCCATCGGGACTTCGCCGGCTGCAAGCGATACGTGCTGATCAAGACCGGCGACCGGACCTACTGTGCCATCGGCGAATGGGAAAGTTACCAGAGCATTACTGCAGCGCGGCCAAAGATGATCGCGATGCTCGACACTTTCCGCGACACGCTGGAAGACTTGGGCGCCGGACTCGGCGTGACCGATCCGGTGTCCGGTGAGGTTGTCGTCGAAATGTAGCCAGGCGTCACGTTGGGCGTGAGCTCGATCCGCATCAGTCGCCGCGTGAACGCGCCCCGCGCTATCGTCTATCGCGCGCTTCTCGATGCGCGCGCGGTCGCGACGTGGATGGCGCCGACCGGCATGACCAGTCGCGTGCACGCGTTCGATGCACGCGAAGGCGGCTCGTTCCGGATCTCGCTCACCTACGACGCGTCGACCGGGACAGGCAAGACGACCGCGCACACCGACGCCTTCCACGGCCGCTTCGTGAAGCTCGTGACGAACGAGCAGGTTGTCGAAGTGGTCGAGTTCGAGACGAAGGATCCCGCGCTGCGCGGCGAGATGACGATCACGTACACGCTCGCCGATGCAGACGGCGGCAGCGATGTCCTCGCCGTGCACGACCGGCTGCCGCGCGGTCTGTCGACCGCCGACAAGGAGGGCGGTTGGCGGTCATCGCTCGCGAAACTCGCGGCGCTGGTGGAGGTGGGGTAGTGTGCTGTCCCGTAATGTCCGCTCTTGCGATTATCAATGGCGGCTTTCTGGCAAGGCCACTGACTGCAACGAGTCGACTTGACTCGGGCGCGCCGACGATAAGTCATCGCAAGCTTCGCCGCATTACTTACGCTATCGCCGTGCACTTCCGTTGGACCAACGACGGGCCTTCCGCACGATCGTCGTGAAAAAAGATCGCCGCGGTTACGAGACGTGAAATCCCCCGAGCCCACTGTCGCGGCGGTCGTTCGCCAACACACGGGCGTCGCATGGTCGCGTGCACGTAGCTTGTGCATTGAGGGGCGCGTCACGGTAAACGGCCAGCGCTGCCTTGACCCCGCATCGCGTGTCTCGCCAGGTACGGTGGTTGTCGTCGACCAAGAGGCGCCCAGGCTCCGTACCGGTCCGCTGGCTGAGAGCGCGATCGTGTTTTACGACCGCGACCTGGTCGTCGTCGACAAGCCAGTCGGGATGCTCAGTGTCGCCGACGAACCGGGGAACAAGGACACGCTCGTCGACTACGCTCGAACATTGCTGCGACGAATGGGCGGGCGTGGCATCAACGCCAAGCTCGGCGTGGTTCACCGCCTCGACAAGGATACGAGCGGCCTGATAGTGTTTGCGCGGACGGCCTCTGCGAAGCGCGCGCTGGCGGCACAGTTCCGCGAGCACACCATCGATCGCGTCTACCATGCCATCGCGCACGGCGCTGTCGGCGCGACGCGTGTCGAGACGCACCTCCTGCTGGATCGTGGCGACGGAATGCGCGGCTCGTACGGACATTTCCGACGCCCGAAAGGCGACGCTCCGATCGATGCCAAACGCTCGGTTACGAACATCAGACCGATCGAGCGCCTTGCGGGTGCCACGCTGGTCGAATGCCGCCTTGAGACCGGACGCCAGCATCAGATTCGAATTCACCTCTCCGAGCTCGGCCATCCGTTGGTCGGCGAACGCGTGTACATCCGCGACTACGCCGGCCTGAAGATCGAAGCAACGCGTCCGATGCTTCACGCCCGGACGCTCGGATTCGCGCATCCCCGAACCGCCGAACGTATTTTGTTCCAGCGCGAACCGCCCGAAGACTTCCAGGCGACGATCGAATCGCTTCGACCGACTCATCGCTGACCCTTCCGTCCGGTCGAGATGGATCGGCAACGCCTATTGCGGATCTGCGGGCACTTGCGTCGAATCCGGCCGATTCCACCGCTGTTGCGCGGGCGCCGTACCGGCCTCGATGAACAGCCGCTTGATCATCGGGTAGCGCTCGCGCACCTGCCGCTCGACAGCTGCAATGGCCGCCGCGGCATCGGCCGCCGCGGTGCCCTCATCGAAGTCGAGATCCATCGTGACCAAGACATCGTCCGGCCCGATATACATCGACAGCACCCGACCCACGTCGCGCACCTTCGGCTGCTGCAGCGCGATACTGCGAATCGCACGCGCGGTCTCGGGGCGAATGCCTTCACCGATCAGCAAGCTGCGCGATTCCCAAATGAGCGCTACCGCAACGCCCGCGAGCAGCAGTCCGATGACGAGCGAAGCGGCGCCATCCAGCGCAGGCTTGTCGAAGCGCTGACTCAACGCGATGCCGAGGGCGGCGACGAGCAGTCCGATCAGGGCCGCCGCGTCTTCCGCGAGGACCATATAGGTCGTCGGGTCCTTGCTTCGGTGAAGCGCCTCCCAAAAGGGTGTATTGCCCGTCTCCCTGAGAAACTGCCGAAACGCAACGGCGAAGCTCGAGCCCTCGAAGACAGCGGCGACGCCGAGCACAACGTAGTTCCACATCGGGTCTCGCATCGGTTCGGGATGTCGGACGTGTTCCACGCCTTCGTAAAACGACAACCCTCCGTGCCCGAACGGATGCTCGGGCGTGGCCGGCCGCTGGCTCAGCTTGAGGCCCACGAGCAGGAGGACGCCGTTCAACGTGTCGACCGCGGAGTGGATGCCTTCGGACAGCATCGCAGAACTGCCCGTGACGCCGGCGACCACGAACTTGGTGACCGCGATGGCCACGTTGGCGGCGATCGCGCCATAGATCGCAACCCTGGAGTTCGTAATGAAGACAGGGTATCAAAGAGTCTGCGCTGGGACATGCTGCCTTCATCAAGTCATCCCGGTGCAGGCCCGGATCCAAGTCGATACATCGTTGGAACACCGAACTTGGGGCCCCTGCCTTCGCCGTGGCGACCACTGTTGTGTCACATTACTTTGGTGCGTTGTGAATGGCGAGTTTGGTTTTCCTGCGACGCGATTCCGCCGTAAACTGGAATGATGACGCGAATGCGCAAGGGAACAGGAAGTACGGCCCGTGACTGGCGAAATCGGAGCGGCTGTACGAGGCAATGAACGCCGTGGACACTGGAGCCCGGAAGACGCGCGGGCTGCTGCTAATCGAGCCAGCCTGAGGCCGAGGGATGCCGCGTGATCTCTAATCGACCCTTTCGCGCCGCTCGTTGCTCGCCCAAGCAGATGGTCAAAAAAGCTGGCCGGCGCTGTACGGCGATCGTGAGCGACACCCCGTGCCGCTTCCGCCTGGGCGAAAGTCTACAAGTTGATGACCG
>VBCZ01000064.1:0-5890 GCA_005889025.1 Betaproteobacteria bacterium | reverse complement strand
CTCGCAAGCCTTGGCCTCCAGCGCGGCACGCTCTCTGACGACAATCACGCCGTGCCGGTAGGAGATCCAGCCGATGGCTTGCATCCTTTTCGCCACGAGCGCCAGTCTTTCTCGCCGCACGCCGAGCATGGTCGCAATCAATTTCTGCGTCATTCGGAGTACGTTGCCATCGATGCGGTCGAGGCTGAGAAGGAGCCATCGGCACAGTTGCTGCTCGACCGTGTGGTGGCGATTGCACAGCGCGGACTGCGCCGTCTGGGTCCACACGGCCTGAACGTATCGCAGGAGCAACCGCTGGACGGGTCCGCCGCGCTTCATCTCTCTGCGCAACGCGGTCGTCTTCCAGCGCAAGGCCGTGCCCGCGCTCTGGACCGTGGCCCGCGTGAGCGTGGTATCGCCGCCCAGGATGAGCCCTAATCCCACCCCGCCTTCGCGCCCAGTCAGGGCGACCTCGGCACTGTCGCCGTTCTTCAACACGCCGAGCAGGGACACAATACAGGTGCTGGGAAAGTAGAAGTGCTCCTGAGCCCGTCCCGGCTCGTGCAGTGTCTGACCGAGCTCCAAATCGACGTGTTCGAGCGATGGCATGAGGCGCGCAAGATCTGCGCGGGTAAGCGTCGCCAACAAACGATTCGTCGGCGCGGAGTTGTTATTGAAACGGGCCATGGATGATACGGGTCCGACCATCAGTCGGCCAACGTCACGCTTGCCGAAGCTATTCTTATAGTGTGAATTGTAACTATGTTTTGAGTTTTAGCGCACGCCACGCTTCGGAAAGCGATCGCGGGCTCGATTGTGCGAAATCGCACAATGCTCGACGCCGCGCCGGCGAATGGGCAGAGTTGTAAGACATGTCATACGCGGATACAGGCGTCGCGCCGCAAAGCTCCGTGATCTGGCTGCATTATCAGCCACCCGACGCGCTCTCGTCCCATCAGCGCGGCGGATGCATTTCTCGTGCCGCATTGCCATTTCGCTCCCACACGTTGCCCGAGGCGCCGCCACATCGGAACGGGTGCGGCGGTTTCGGAGGGTGAATGCCTGAGCAAACTGGTCAGAAACTATGGTCTCCGATCGATCGGCGCCTGGTGACGTCGCTGATTGACAAGATCGTCGCGGTTCAGCTCGATCTCAGGCCGCTGTGTAACTCGGCAAGTCCGCCAGCCGATCCGGAGCGAGTAGAGACGACTATCGCTGCCGCGTGCGACATTCTTCAGTCCGCGATTGAAGACTTGCGCAACATCATCCAACGGCTCGAAGACCTGCCTAGCGGATGATGGCAAAACAGGTCCTTGCCAGTCTCCGAATAGGACACCCGCCCCGCATCGCGATGGGGTCTGCGTGACTCCGCAACCCCAACTAAGCGCAGAACAAGAGGAGTGGCTGGTTCGAGCAGCGGTTGGACAGCCCTGTGGAGTGATTCCGCCGGCGATCGTCGTGGCTCTGGTTGCTGCGGGATTGGGTGAAAAGAATCCGCGCGGGACGCTTGACGTAAACGCCGCGGGCCGGCGTTATCTCTCGGAAAGGAACCTCCCGACCAGTAAAAAGAAGCGTCGAAGGTAGCAAAAAAGAGCTGGTGCCTCAGTTGGCCAGCAGCCGGCCAACCGCGAAGTAAGTAAGCTTCGAACGAAGGTTCAGCGCGAAGCGGTGAGATCGAAGAACCTACCTGGGGTTTAGGGTTCGTCCACGCCAGCGGAGCCGCCGCCTCCAGCAGATGCCGTTTCGACGTGAAGTAGGATCAACAGGCTTCGCGAACGCTCCTGACAGTTGGGAGGGCGATTAGCTCGAGCCCCATGCAACAAAAAGCCCGCCTCAGGCGGGCTTCTTTGAGCTGTCGCGAGATCTGATTAAGGGGTGCCGACCGCGAGCTTCTGGTCGGGCACGGGCGCCTTCACCTTGCCTGCCGCCTGCTTCAGCGCATGTGGCGCAAGCGTCTTCGCGACCGCAGATGCTGGCACCTTGGTCGCCGTGGTCGCCGCGGGTGCTGGCGCGGAGCCCAACTGCACCGATGGGGTCGCCGACGCCGACGAGTCGTCGCTGTATTCGCATGCCGCGCTCATCGCTGGAGCAAGACCGAATACGGCCAACGCGGTTGCCACCAATACTCTCTTCATGGCCACTCCTCTCAAGACGGACCTACCGCAACAATCTGCGCCAATTGAGAATGCTTGTCAAACGGGAACCCACCGGCTCAGCCGCCTCGTTGCATAGTGCAGTTTAGACTTCGAACATTTTGGCGAGGGCGACTGCGATAGCGGAATTGAGGTCAGATTCCATCGCGCGTTCGTCTGCTCGGCTGTCACACCGGCACGATCGCGATCCTATGTGGATGGAGTGCTCGCGTCGGAGAGTTTTACAACTCGCGGGCAATGAAGACCTGGCGTGCTATCCGCGGTTACTAGAAACATTGAGTTGCTGCGATGGTTCAGTTCTTGCTCAAGTAGCAAATTGCTGTTACGCTGGACGGTTGTTCAAAGTATTGGAGCACTATTTACCGTTGTCTTGTTTGGCATGGCTGGGATTCCCGGCCCGACTTGGGCTGACGAGGTACCGCCCGTCGTAGACAAGAAGGGCCTTTCCGATGACTCGGATTCCCGCAGCCCGGATTCCACGCCGGGTGTCGAGGCCTACCTGCTGCGGGCCTATCCCGCGGACGAGATACCGGGAGACGCCACCCTTGCGGCCCAGAGTGGCTGGGCGGCGTTGAATGCCGGCGCGCATTCGACCGGCTCCTGGCAGCTGATCGGACCGAGCAAGGCCACCTATCCATCGGTGCTGAATCCGTTTCTCTTCGACGGAGCGCAGTACGTGACGAGCGGCCGCGTGACGGCGATGGCGATCTCGCCGACGTGCACCCAAAGCAAGTGCACGCTTTACGTCGCCGCCGCGGGAGGCGGTGTTTGGCGCACGGACAAAGCGCTCACGGGCTCAAACTGGCAGTTTACCTCCAGCAGTTTCGGCACGAATGCGATCGGCTCGCTGCTCATGGATCCGAGCGATGCCTCGGGCAATACGCTCTATGCCGGCACCGGCGAGCCCAACGCCTCGGGCGATTCGGAAGCGGGCGTGGGTATCTACAAGACGACCGACGGCGGCCAGACTTGGGCACTCGTTCCCGGCAGCGACATTTTCTTCCAGAGGGCGATCGGGCAGATGGCCTTCGATAACGCGCACAACCTGCTCGTTCCGATTGCCAGCGCGATCCGCGGTGTCAGCTCGGTCACGAGTGGCGCGTCGTCGAGCCCGGCGACCGGCCACCCGCTCGTGACTCGTGGGCTCTACCGGCAGACGGGAGCCACCTTCACGCTCATCCGCGCGTCGGCCCCGGTTCGCGGGTCTACGACCGTCAAGGTCGATCCGACACACGCTGGGGTCCTCTATGTGAACGATTTTTCACAGGGAATCTGGCGCTCGATCAACAACGGGACGACCTGGACTCAGATCAAGACTCCGCTCAACCCGACGTTGAGCACCGACCGCGCCGAGTTCGACGTCACGACGTTGCCTAGTGGCAACACGCGAATGTACGTCGGCGTAGGCAACCAAAGCGACGTTGGCGCGAACAGGGCCCGCTTTTATCGCACCGACGATGCCTCCGGCGGTGCCGTCTTCACCGATATGACGACGGCGCAGAACATCGGCTACTGCACCGGGCAGTGCTGGTACGACAACGTCGTCTATACGCCGGCCGGCTCACCGGATGTCGTTTACCTCGGCGGTTCGTTCTCCTATGGCCAGCTGCACGCGCAATCTAACGGCCGCGCCTGGCTGCTATCCACAGACAGTGGCGCGACGTGGAGCGATCTGACGCAAGACGGCGATCCAAACCATGCGGAAGGAATGCATCCCGACCAGCACGCAATCGTCACGGTTCCGGGCAAGCCGCTGCAGTTCGTCACCGGCTCGGACGGCGGCGTCGTCCGTTCGGACGGCAAGTTTGCGGACATCTCGGCCAAATGCGACGAGCGCGGACTCACTGCGGCGGATACGGCCTATTGCAAGAGCTTGCTGAACAGGGTCCCGAACCAGCTCGTCAACATGAACGATGGCTTGTCGACGCTGCAGTTCCAGAGCCTGACGGCGAGCGCGCAGCGGCCGCAGAACCTTCTGCAGGGCGGCACGCAGGACAACGGGACGTTCCAGTACAACGGTTCTTCCGTCGTATGGCCGCAGGAGATCTACGGCGATGGCGGCCAGTCCGGCTTCAACGTCACGAACGATTCACTGCGCTTCAACACGTTCACGGGGCAGGCAAACGATGCGAACTTCCGTGACGGCGCCCCGACGAAGTGGCCGCCGATCATCGCCGACCCGAACCCGGCCAACGCCGGCTCGATCTTCCAGGGCTCGTTCTCCGTCTGGCGGACGCAGGACTGGGGTGGCGATCAGGCCTATCTTGAGGCCAATTGCCCGGAGTTTACGACGTCAGCCGTTCAGCCCGGCTGCGGTGATTTTGTCGTCATCGGTAATGGCATTCCTTCGACACAGCTAAATTCGGCTGCGTGGGGAAGTCGGGCTGGCGGCGCGGTCGCCTGGATCGCGCGGGCTTCGCAAAACACGGGCACGATGTGGGCGGCGACGGGCACCGGTCGGGTGTTCATTACCGACAACGCGAATGCAGCGGCGTCCTCGGTCGCCTGGAATCGGGTCGATCCCAACCCGGCACCAGGCAACACCCCGAGCCGCGCCATCAGCGAGATCTATGTCGATCCGACCAACCAACACCACGCGTGGATATCGTACAACGGCTATAACGTGAACACGCCGGCGCAGCCGGGACACGTGTTCGAGGTGACCTGGAGCGGTGCTGGTGCGGCGGCGTGGGTCGATCGCAGCTACAACCTGCCGGACTTTCCGATCACGGCCCTCGTGCGCGATGACCTGACCGGCGATCTCTACGCGGCGTCCGACTTCGGCGTAATGAAGCTTCCGCACGGCACCACGACCTGGGTCGTCGGCGGCGCCGGGCTGCCGATGGTCGAGGTGGCGGGCCTCACGATCGTGCCGAGCGCGCGCATCCTGTACGCCGCAACCCACGGCCGCAGCGCGTGGTCATTGCAGCTGCCGTAGGATTCACAACGCAGTAAGTGAAGGGGCCGCTTTCGGGCGGCCCTTTCCATTGGTGCGCCCGGCAGAGCACGGGTGCGAGATCGAATTGAAGCCGAATTGACGGAAGTGCGCACGGGACCCAAGGAGGCGGGAATGAAATATCTCGATATTTCGCGTATCACCAGCTGGCATGCGCATGTCTATTTCGATGCGGCCAGCCGCGATGCCGCCAGGGAATTTCGCGAAGCAACGACCGCACAGTTTGGCAACAGGGTTCAGATAGGCCGCTTTCACGAACGAGAAGTGGGACCCCATCCACGATGGAGCTACCAGATCGGGTTCGCGCCGGCCGAGTTCTCCGACGTCGTCGCTTGGCTTGCGCTGAATCATGGAGCGCTCGACGTATTCGTGCATCCCAATACTGACAATGAACTCCGCGACCATCGGGACTGCGCGCTTTGGCTCGGTCGAAGCCATCGACTGAACCTACAGGCGGTTGGCGGCTGAGGGCCGCTCCCGCGGCATTGCTAACCTACGTTACCAACGGCCGGCTCGAATGGTTTGCACGAAACCAAGCACCGCGCGCGCGTACAGGGTTTCGCCGACCCTCGCGCTATCTTCATATCCGCCCCCCGGGACGAGCGTCGGCCACTTAGAGCCGGTGGCAGCGTTGAACAGCCGCTCGCTCATGATATAGGGAACCTCTGTATCGGCTGTCCCGTGAATGAACAGCACGGGCACTTTCAGCATCGGCACCTTCGCAATCGCATCGAAGCGCTGGTTCAGGAGCCAATCGGCCGGAAACATCCAGAGTTGAGGATAGATGCAACGTTTCCCTTGG
>VBCZ01000063.1 GCA_005889025.1 Betaproteobacteria bacterium | reverse complement strand
TCCTCGGGCAGCAGGCCGTGCTGCCTTCCGGTCGCGACGAGACATCGCTGGTCATGTCCGCGCAGAACCGGCCCGGCGCGGTGCATGCGCTGCTCGAGCCGTTCGCTCGACACGGCGTCAGCATGAGCCGGCTGGAATCGCGTCCCGCACGGACCGGACTTTGGGAATATCTCTTCTTTGTCGATCTCGAAGGCCACCGCGAGGACGCGCCGGTCGCAGCCGCGCTCGCCGAGTTGCGCCAGCGCGCGCCTTTTCTGAAACTGCTCGGCTCATATCCCGCGGCGCTGTCCTGACAAACCTCCCGGAAGAAGTGCGTGCGATGACCGCCGTCGAGCTTGCCGAGCTCTCGCCTGAATACGTCCGCCGGATCGCTCCGTACGTTCCCGGCAAGCCCATCGAGGAGCTGGCTCGCGAGTACGGGCTGGCCGAGGAAAACATCGTCAAGCTCGCTTCAAACGAGAATCCGCGCGGACCGAGCTCGAAGGTGAGGCAGGCGATCCTCGATGCCACGGCGGGGGTCACGCGCTATCCGGATGGCAATGGTTACGCGCTCAAGACTGCGCTTGCGGCCCGCTTCAGGATGGAACGCGAGCAGATCGTGCTCGGCAACGGTTCCAACGATATCCTCGAGCTGGTCACGCAGGCGTTCCTGCGTCCGGGCGATCACGCAGTGTATTCGGAGCACGCCTTCGCGGTCTATCCGCTTGCCACACAGGCGCGCGGTGCGATCGGCATCGCGGTTGCGGCACGCGACTTCGGTCACGATCTCTTGGCCATGCGCACGGCGCTCACACCGCGCACGCGCGTGATCTTTGTCGCCAATCCCAACAACCCCACCGGTACCTGGCTTGAGCCGGGAGACGTCAAGGCGTTCCTGCAAGCAGTTCCGCGCGACATCCTCGTCGTGCTGGATGAGGCTTACAACGAATACCTGGATCACGCGCAGCAGGCCGACACGGCAAGCTGGATCGGCGAGCATCCGAACCTGATCATTTCACGCACCTTTTCCAAAGCGTACGGGCTTGCCGGGTTGCGCGTCGGCTACGGCCTGATGCACTCGACCGTCGCGGATCTGCTCAACCGGGTGCGCCAGCCATTCAACGTCAACACCGTGGCGCAGGCGGCCGCCATCGCTGCGCTGGAAGATACCGCATACGTGGAGGAGAGCGCGCGGCTCAATCGCGATGGCCTTGTGCAACTCATGCAGGGGTTGGAAGCGCTGGGCGTTCGGTACGTCCCCTCACATGGCAACTTTCTTTTGGTGCACGTCGGCGACGCGCACGGCGTGTACACCTCGCTCCTGCGGCAGGGCGTGATCGTGCGACCTGTCGCCAATTACGGCTTGCCGGAGCATCTTCGAGTGACCGTCGGCTTGCCGGAAGAGAACGGGCGCTTTCTGACCGCGCTCGCATCCGCGCTGGATCACTGACGCTCGTGGCCGAGCCGCTGCTCTCCAAGCTTGTCGTGATCGGCGTCGGATTGATTGGCGGGTCATTCGCGCTTGCGCTCAAACAAGCACAAGCCGTGAGGCTCGTCGTCGGTGTCGGACGCTCGAGCAGGAACCTTGATATCGCACGCCGGTTGGGCATCGCCGATCGAACCTATAACCTTGGGGAGGGTTGGACGGGTGAGCTGCGCGATGCGGATCTGATCATGCTCGCCACGCCGGTCGGCCAGATGCCGTCGCTGTTCCAAACAATCGCGCGTCATGTCGGCCGCTCGTCGGTGCTTACCGACGCGGGAAGTACCAAGCGGGACGTCATTGCGGCGGCGCGGTCGCGTCTTGGCGGATCGCTATCGCGTTTCGTTGCCGGGCATCCGATCGCGGGCACCGAACACTCCGGCGCCGCTGCAGCTTTCGACTCGCTGTATCGCGACAAGGCGGTGGTGCTGACTCCGATCGGCGGCGCCGCGGTGAGCGTGCTCGACGCAGAGCGACACGATTCGATTTTCGCCGCGGTGAGCCATCTTCCGCATGCGCTGGCTTTTGCGCTGGTTGCCGAGCTCGCGGAGCGGGAAGATGCAGCCGAATACTTCCGGTACGCGGCGAGCGGGTTCCGCGACTTTACGCGCCTGGCCGGCAGTGACCCGGAAATGTGGCGCGATATCTGTGTTGCCAACGCTTCGGCGCTGCGCCTGGAATTGAACGTCTTTCGCGAGCAGCTCGCGCGTCTCGACTCGCTGCTTGCCGCGTCCGACGGCGACGCTCTGGCAGCGCTGTTCACGAGCGCGCGCAGTGCCCGCAATGCCTGGCTCGCGATGCGTGACCGCGACACCGAAGTCTGAGGTTGCTGCGGACGCCACGGATGGATTTCCTGGATCTTCCACCGATGGCGCGAGTCGCGGGAACCGTGCGGCTGCCCGGCTCGAAAAGCATTTCAAACCGGACTTTGCTGCTTGCGGCAATCGCTTCCGGCACGACGCAGATTCGCGGCTTGCTCGATGCCGACGACATCGACTTGATGCTCGAAGCGCTGCGGGTGCTGGGCGTGCAGATCGATCGGCGCCCCGACACCGACCGGGTCGAGGTGCGCGGCGCAGGCGGCGCGTTTCCGGTGAAACGAGCGTCGCTTTTCCTAGGCAACGCGGGCACGGCATTTCGACCGCTGACGGCAGCGCTCGCCCTGTCGAAAGGCGAGTACGTCCTCGATGGCGCGCCGCGCATGCGCGAGCGACCGATTCGCGATCTGGTCGATGCTCTGCGCACGCTGGGCGCGGATGTGCGCTATTCGGGTGCCGACGGCTTTCCACCGCTCGCGATCAGGCAGGGAATGATTCGTGTCGGCAACGTGACGATGCGTGGCGATGTTTCCAGTCAGTTTCTGACGGCGATATTGATGGCGCTTCCCATCTCGGGAGGCGGCGCGACGATCGAGATCGCGGGTGAGCTCATTTCCAAGCCTTACATCGATATCACGCTCAAGCTGATGCAACGCTTCGGCGTTGCGGTTGAACGCGACGAGTGGAAACGCTTCCGCGTCCCGGTGCATTCAGGCTATGTCAGTCCGGGCACGATCGTCGTCGAGGGCGACGCCTCTTCGGCATCGTATTTCCTTGCCGCGGGCGCCATCGCGGGCGGGCCGGTGCGGGTTCAAGGGGTGGGCCGCGACAGTACGCAGGGGGACGTCGCCTTCGCCGATACGCTTGCCGCGATGGGTGCACAAGTGAGCGCAGGCGGCGACTGGATCGAGGTGGGCGGGAGCGGCCAACTCAAGGGGATCGACGCGGACTTCAATGCCATACCGGATGCCGCGATGACCGCCGCCACGACGGCGCTCTTTGCCGAGGGCCCTACCACCTTGCGCAACATCGGAAGCTGGCGCGTCAAGGAAACCGATCGCATCGCGGCCATGGCCAATGAATTAGGCAAGCTCGGGGCAGTTTGCGAACAGGGGCCGGATTGGCTGCGCGTCGTGCCGCCGCGCCGGCTGTCGGCCGCCACGATCGACACCTACGACGACCACCGCATCGCCATGAGCTTGTCGCTCGCCGCGCTCGGGGGCGTGACCGTACGAATCAACAATCCGGATTGCGTGCGCAAGACCTTCCCGGACTATTTCGTGGAATTTCAACGCCTCGCGCGGCGCTCATGACGGCGTCCGATCAAGGCCGGGCAAGCGCGAGTCGGGAAACGCTGGAGCGGGGCAGTACGCCGGTGATCGCGATCGACGGGCCGGCGGCATCGGGAAAGGGGACCGTCGCGCTCGGCGTGGCCGACCAGCTTGGGTTCCACTACCTGGAAAGCGGATCGCTTTATCGGTTGGTCGGCTTGGCGGCACTTCAAGACAGGATTGCCCTCGACGACGAGGAACGCGTGGCCGAGGCTGCCAAGGGGCTCGAAGCCGCATTCGACGGGGGACGAATCCGGCTGCGCGGAGCCGACGTTACCGACGCCATACGCTCCGAAGCGGTCGGCAGCGCAGCGTCGCGAGTCGCGGTCTTCCCGGCGGTGCGCACCGCGCTTTTGTCCGGACAGCGCGCGTTCCGGCGCCCCCCCGGCCTCGTCGCCGAGGGACGGGATATGGGAACGGTGGTGTTCCCGGACGCGCTGGTGAAGATATACGTCACCGCCACCCCCGAGGCACGCGCCATGCGCCGGTATAACCAGTTGATCGAAAAAGGAAACTCGGTTATCATTGAAGGTCTTTTGCGCGACATCCGGGAGCGGGACGCCCGCGACAGCGCCCGTGCGGTCGCGCCGCTCAGGGTTGCCGCAGACGCCATCGTGCTGGATACAACCGACATGACGATCGGCGAAAGCGTTGTCTTTGTGCTTGAAAAGTACCGCGCGGCAATCGGCAAGGCGGGTCGTTAAGACCGCGCTGCCGACCAAAATTGCTACACCGAAGCAAAGCGCCGTTGCCCGGAGCCATCAGAGCTGTCCAGTCGACGGCAATTAACCACCAGACCCGCAACACGCCAGTGGGGCGGACGAACAGATAGGAAACGAACTACATGGCAACCGCCGCAACAACCAACGAACCCTCTCAAACCCAGGAAAACTTCGCCGCGCTGTTCGAGGAATCCCTCGCCCGGCAGGAGATGCGCCAAGGAGAGTTGATCACTGCCGAAGTCACCCGCGTCGATTACAACATCGTCGTCGTAAATGCCGGCCTCAAGTCGGAGAGCTTCATTCCGATCGAAGAGTTCAAGAACGACAAGGGCGAAGTCGAGGTCAAGGCCGGCGACTTCGTTACTGTCGCCATCGAAAGCCTCGAGGACGGTTACGGCGAGACGCGCTTGTCGCGCGACAAAGCCAAGCGACTGAAAGCGTGGCACGACCTTGAATCGTCGATGGAACAGGGGACGATCGTCTCGGGGCTCGTCACCGGCAAGGTGAAGGGCGGCCTTACCGTGATGGTCAATGGCATCCGCGCGTTTCTTCCCGGCTCGCTGGTGGACATCCGCCCCGTCAAGGACACGACACCGTTCGAAGGCAAGTCTCTGGAGTTCAAGGTCATCAAGCTGGACCGAAAGCGCAACAACGTCGTCGTTTCACGCCGCGCAGTGCTCGAGGCAAGCCTCGGCGCCGAGCGGGAA
>VBCZ01000400.1 GCA_005889025.1 Betaproteobacteria bacterium | reverse complement strand
TACAGTAATCGAGCTTCCAGTCAGCGCTGGCACTCCAGGTGAGCGGGGATTGCACGGTCGTCCGAGGAGCCGGTGCGGATTCGAGTACCTTGAGCGCCAGATCGAGAGTGAAGGTTTGCGATTCGCGGTCCTTGGGACGTCCTGCGCTGTTGCCAAGCGGAAAATCGGAGAACAGAAAGCGAGGCACGCCGACATACTCGACGATGTCCTTGGCACAGCCCATGACGATGGTAGAGATGCCGTTCTCCTCCAGCAGACGCGCGGCGAGGCTGACGGTCTGGTGGCAGACGGGGCAATTGGGAACCAGGATGGCGGCATCGACTTCGTCAGCGATGCAAAGCGCGACGATCTCCGGGCCATCGACTTCGCGCGTGACGCGATGGCTGCGGTTGGTCGGGGCGCCGTGAAAGCGCGGAGCCACCGAGCCAATGCGGCCCGAGATCGCACTCCGACGCAGCGCGGCCAACGGAAAATAGGCGGCAGGATCCTCGGCCGTCGTGTGCTTGCGGTCGATGGCGACATGCGAGATGCGGAGGTCGTGGTCCTTCGCCGCATCCCCGGAATAGACGGTGTAGAACTTTGCCTTTGCGTTGTAGGGTGCTCCCGGCCCCTGATCGCCTTTGTCCGCCTGATAGGGAGCCGCCGTCGTGATCAGCGCGACCCGGCTTTCAGACAGCCGCCGGTTCAGCGGATGGAACGGCACGGCGGCGTAGTGCGCCCACTCGTACGGCGCGCCATAGCCCAGCGCCTCGTAGTACTCGCGGATCCTTTTCAGGTAAGGGATCGGCACGTCGTGTTTCTCGGCGAAACCATATCGGCCGATGATCGTGGGCGGCTCCCTCACTGGATCACCTCGCTGACGCGTGAAAATCAGACACTATACGTTGGGAATTACCGGTGTCGTCAAGTCGCGAAATCGCTGTGCAACGCCTCGCAAGCTGATTGACAAGCGTTGATAATAACGTCGAGTCAGTCGGCTGTGCCGGCGATTTGGAGGCGATCGGATGAATACGCGACGCAGATTTGTTCTTGCGCTTATGGCAGCCGCGCTCGCGGCGCCGCTCCTGTCGTTTGCTCAGCAACCAGCCAAGATCGCGCGAATTGGTTTTCTATTTGCGGCGTCCGCGCAAGGTACCGAGACCCAGCTGCAGGCGTTTCGAGACGGGCTGCGCGAATTGGGCTACGTAGAAGGGAAAAATTTTCAACTCGAGGTTCGCTGGGGGGAAGGCAAGCTCGAACGGCTGCCGGCCCTGGCCGCCGAGCTGGTTCAGTTGAAGGTCGATATCATTGTCGCGGCGAGCTCGCCATCGGTCGTCGCGGCCCGCCAGGCGACGCGGACGATTCCCATTGTGATGCCTCTCAGCTCCGATCCTGTCGGGGATGGGCTGGTCGCAAGCCTTGCACACCCGGGCGGCAATATTACCGGCCTGTCGGTAATGTCTGCTGAGCTGGGCGAAAAACGAATTCAGTTGCTCAAAGAGATGTTTCCCAAGGTTGCGCATGCCATGGACGTTCTCTGGAATCCGGACTACGTAGGCATGCGCGCTCGGTTTGAGCAAGCTCGGACAGCAGCTCCCGCGGTGGGCTTAAGCGTTCGCTCAGTGGAGGTGCGGGATACGCGCGAGCTGGACGCGGCTTTTGAAGCCATCGTTCGTGAGCGTCCTGAGGCGCTTTTACTGCTCGTCGACCCCTTTACCCGGAGTCAGCGCTTGCGCATAGTCGAGTTCGCTGCTGCACAACGACTTCCGGCAATCTACGAATCGAGCGACTTTGTCGATGCCGGTGGCCTCATCTCGTATGGACCAAACATTTCGAATCAGTTTCGCCGTGCGGCCGCCTACGTAGACAAAATTCTCAGGGGCGCAAAGCCCGCAGATCTCCCCATCGAGCAGCCAACCACGTTCGAGCTGGTAATAAACATGAGAGCCGCGAAAGCACTCGGTATCAAATTTCCCGATTCGATCTTCCTGCGCGCCGACAGGGTGATCGAATAAATTCGTCCAGTAAGCGGCAACAAGAACGCCGGTTCGGACGCGTTTTCGATCGGCCGCGGACGAAGCGATGGGTCGAGCACCGAGACGATCACCCACGACTTCGCTCAAGGGAAAGGATAAGTTACTGACAAACCGTTCCGCGTGTGGCGAAGACCTCGCGCGTGATCGCCTTGGTCTGGGTCATGCCGTTGACCGTGTAGTCGAACGTTCCCGTGTTGCCGTCGCTGAAGGTGAAAGTTGCAGTGCCGACTGCGGTGGCGATCACGCTGGCCGGGAGGAACGGCACCGCGTTGAAGGCCGGTCCGGTTGTCCTATAGAGCGTACCGCCGTAGGTACCCATGGCGGTCTTCGGCGCCGTGACCGCAAGCCACAGCGGGGTCCGATCGAGGTCGTATGTAAACCACGTTGCAAAGATCGTGTCTCCCTGGTGCGTGAGATTGACTCCCCATCCCGACTCGGAATCCGCGGGTGCCGCCCACCACAGGTCCTGATAGTTGTAGGCGAGCGTCAGGTCGGTCTGAATGCCGAAGGTGCACGTCGGCAACTGGCCGAACACTTCGCGGGTAATGGGCTTGGTTTGCGTGATGCCATTGACCGTGTACTTGAATGTACCGGTATTGAGATCGGTGAAGGTGAGCGTTCCGCTGCCGACCACGGTGCCGCGCACCTGTGTCGGGAGGAAGGGCACCGAGTTGAAGGGCGGCCCGGTCTCGCTGAACAGCGTGCCCGTATAGACGCCGGTCGAGGTCAGCGGCGCGGTCATGGTCAGCCACCACGCCTTGCCAGCGAGGTCATACGTAAACCACGTCGCAAAAATGATGTCGCCTTGATGCGCGAGGTTGATACCCCATCCGGACTCCGAGCCGGCCGGGCTGTTCCACCACAGACCTTCGTAGTTCGCGGGACCCGCCGCAATCACCTGCACCTGCGTCGCAGGAGACACGCTGCCGAAGGGTAGGCCCGCGGCGGTGTTCATCTGCCACTGGAAATTGTAAGTGCCCACCGTGGCCGGTGCCACGATAAAAAATGTGAAGGTTACCGTTGCGCCCGGCGCCACCGATGCCGGCAACGGAACCGGGGTCACGCCCCAGGTCGTGTTGCCTGTGGGTCCCGCCGGTCCTAGCGTGTACCCGTCGCTCGGATGCCACGTCGCAGTCGTCGTGTTCCTGAACGTCTCGGTGATCGGGGGTTTCTTCGCCGAAGGTTCCGTGCAGTTGCGACAGCATCCGAAAGCGAAGTGGCGATGTCGCTGCGAAAAAGCAGGAGAGCGGCTTCACCACAAAATTGAACGTGACTTGCTGATTCGGAGCCACGTCATAAGGAAGAAGAACGCGGTTTCCGCTGTGACTGCCGTATCGGTTGTCCTGGATGCACCAGTAATAATTGTCCTGCGGTTCCTGCGTTGCCAGGAAGACGTCGCCTTCGGCGCGGTACCAGGTTGCCTTGCCGGTATTCTGCATTGTCACCGAAACCGACGCCGCAGTCTGGAGCTGGATGAAGGACGGCACCGTCTGCGAGACGAACGCCGCCGAATAAGCCGGCTGCGCTTGCAGTGCCGCGCTTAGCGTGCACGAAGCGAGCGCCAGCATTGCTGCGCTTATCCGCAGCAGGGCACCTGTATGCATGCGCCTCGAACTGCGTGTCACCATGGCCAAGCCTTCAACTGGATTCCTATCTGTCCAGAGATGATTATATTGAGGCGGCGACTCGATGTGTGGTTTCGTTCGGCTGGTGCGTCGCAAATTCGTTGCATAAATTGCCGTCATTCCGGCTAAGCCTGCGGAGCCGGGCGCGAGCCGGAATCCATTTGTTTTCACAGCCAATGGATTCCCGCTTTCGCGGGAATGACGCAAAGAAATGTGTCGCGAATTTCTGATTCGCGATACTGGGATCCCGGGATCGCTGAAGATACTTTGAGCGCCACGGTCGATTGACGGACCTGTTTCGGCCATTATCCGAAAGCCGCCGTTCGACGACCGAAGCGGGTCCGGTGAACCAACGCTTGCGTTGGCGGTGATAGAGTGCGGTTTCCGCGTACGGATACATGAAATGGCCAAGCGGTTTCTTGGTCTCCGGACGACCCCGGTGTCACCAGCCGCCGTCGTGATTGCCGCTGACCTCACATCCCGGTGATGACCATGTCGAACAGTCTTTCAGCCGATGCCGACATTCGGCGCCTGTTGACTGTGACCGATAAACAGATTCAGGGACTGGCCGAGCTGCTCATCGATTGTGTCGATGGAGGCGCATCGGTGAGCTTCATGCACCCGTTGCCAATGACAAAAGCTGTGGAATTCTGGCGTCGCGTGGCCGACGCTGTGGTCAGAGGCGAGCGTGCGCTGTTAGTCGCCGAGGACGCGCGTCGTGTCGTCGGAACGGTGCAGCTGGTCCTCGACCAAGCTGAAAACCAACCCCATCGCGCCGACCTGTCGAAGATGCTGGTGCACCGCCGTGCGCGACGGCAGGGACTGGGCGCCGCATTGCTGCGGGCTGCCGAACGCCTTGCACGCGAGTGCGGCAAGACGCTGCTCGTTCTGGACACCGCGAGTGGCGATGCCGAGCGGCTCTATGCCCGCCAGGGCTGGCAGAAATGCGGCGTGATCCCCGGCTATGCATTGCTGCCCCATGGCGGACTGTGTTCCACGACTTACTTCTACCGCGAGCTGGGCCCCGCTGCAATCGGACACGGATTGCCCGGCCAAAATGGGAGAGCAAAGTGAATCGACGCAGCATTCTGCGCAGTTTCGCGATGACAGTATCGGGACTTGCTTTGCCGAGGGCGCGCGCCGCTCAGGCAGCCGGTCCAGGCCCGGTGATGAGCGCGCTCAGCACGTATATGAGTGGAGCGGCGGGCCGCGTGCTGCCAGCCGAGGTCACGGAGCACGCGAAACATCACATCCTCGACACTCTGGCCTCCATGATTTCCGGATCCGAATTGCCGCCCGGACAGGCGGCGCTTCGCTATGCACGGGCGCACGGCGGAAAAGGCGCGGCGACGATCGCGGGCTCCAATCTCACGGCAGGGCCGGTCGATGCCGCTCTGGTCAACGGCGTCCTGGCGCACGCGGACGAGACCGACGACTCGCATTCGCCGTCACGTTCCCATCCGGGATGCGCCGTGGTGCCGGCGGCGCTCGCGGCCGGCGAGGAGCTCGGCATCGACGGCGCGCGGTTCCTTCGCGCCGTGACGCTCGGCTATGACGTTGGAACGCGAGTGACGATGGCCATGGGTGGCGTCACCTTTAGTTACGAGAGTCACAAGAGCACCCACAGTATTGCCGGCGTCTTCGGGGCGGCCGCCGCCGCCGCGTGTGCCGCCGGTCTTGATGCGCAGCAGATGCGTTGGCTGCTGGACTACACGGCGCAGCAGTCGTCCGGCATCGCTGCCTGGGGACGCGACACGGATCACATAGAGAAGGCGTTCGTGTTCGGCGGCATGCCCGCGCGCAGCGGCGTTACCTCGGCGCTCCTGGTCCGATCGGGATGGAACGGCATCGACGATATTTTTTCGGGGACCGACAACTTCTTTCTCGCCTATGCGCCCACGGCCGATTCGGCGCAGCTCATCGAAAAGCTCGGGGAGCGTTACGAGATCACGCGGACCGACATCAAGAAATGGACGGTCGGCTCGCCGATTCAGGGACCGCTCGATGCGGTCGAGATCATTCGCGGGCGGCGCCCGTTCGAGGCGGATCAGGTAGAGCGCGTCATGGTGCGGCTGGCGCCGACGGTCGCGGCAGTCGTGGACAATCGCGATATCCCCGACATCTGCCTGCAGCATATGATCGCTGTAATGCTGCTCGACAAGACGGCGTCGTTCAAGGCGGCGCACGACAAGCCGCGAATGCAGGATGCGGCGGTGCTCCGCCAGCGCGCGAAAGTGCAGCTGGTCCACGACGAAGCTCTTGCCCGACTCCTGCCGGTGCGCGTCGCCGTGGTGGAATTAATGCTGACCGACGGGACACGTCTCACGGAGCGCGTTGAAGCCGTGCGCGGTACACCACGTAACCCGATGTCGAGGGCGGAGGTGATCGACAAGTGCAGAGACCTCATCGCGCCGGTTCTCGGATCCGAAACGTCTACAAGACTGATTGAGACGGTGTTCGCAATCGAATCCATGACGGACATTCGAAGCTTGCGGCCGCTCCTCCAACGCGGCTGAGGAGCTCCAACTTGGCGTTACGCAACGCATCGATTACGCGCCCGCGCGCCGATGAACCCGCCGCGATGTAGGGCCGAATTCATTCGGCCGCGTTACGAAAGAATCCACCGCGTGCGGATGAATCCGCACCTACGACAATCGCACAGTCTCGGAATCCGGGCATATCATGGAAGCTCTGCATCGAGCGGCGATCTCTGTCCCGGCCGCGGTACTCTGCCTGCTCGCCGGGCTGGTGTGCGCCGCACCCGCGGCCGAAGCGCTCAAGTCCTATAACGTCGTTTTGAACGAGACGTCGGTATCCGGTATTTCTTCGGGCGCGTTCATGGCCGTGCAATTTGGTGTCGCGAATTCGGCGGTGATTGCCGGCGTGGCCGCCACGGCGGGCGGGCCCTATTTTTGTGCCGGAGACGACGCGGCCGGCAAATTCGACTTGAGCGGCGTGCTAGCCCGCTGCATGCAAGGCGATCCCCTGTATCCGAAGAAGTCGATCAACAAGCGGCAAATGACGCGTATGCTCAGGCAGACGAACGCGTGGGCGAAGTCGGGAAAGATCGACGCGACAGCGAGTCTCGCGAGCCAAAGGATCTGGTTATTTCACGGCTATAACGACGGAGTCGTCAAAGCCGCAGTGACCGACGCGCTTTACGCGTTCTATGCACACTACGTGAATTCGGGTCAGATTTTCTACAAGAACAATCTCAAGGCCGGTCACGCCCAAGTTTCCGCTGCCTGTCCGACGACCACCACCATGTGCAACGCATGCGACAAGACGGGCGGCGATTTCATCAACCTCTGTCGGGACGATCCGGGGAGCGCGCTCTACGATGCCGCAGGCAGCCTATTGCAGCACATCTACGGCACGTTGAACCCGAGGAAGACAACGGGACTCACCCGCATCGTCGAATTCTCGCAGAGCGAATTCGCGCTCGACGACCGCGGCCTTCCCGACAACTTGCGCATTTCGATGGCCGACACCGGGTACGCTTACGTGCCGGCGGATTGCGAGGCGATGCAGCCTTGTCGCGTGCATATCGCATTTCACGGCTGCCAGCAAAGCGCGGAAAAAATCAAAAGCGCGTTTTATCAGTTCGCCGGCTACAACGAGTGGGCCGACACCAATCGCTTGATCGTGCTCTACCCGCAAACGATCGCAAGCTTTCCGGTATTGCCCACCCTGCCCGCGAATCCGCAAGGCTGCTGGGACTGGTGGGGTTACAATGATTTCTTCGATTCGCAGGGCAAATATGCGACGAAGCAAGGCTTGCAAATCGCCGCCGTGCGCCGCATACTCGATCGCCTTGCGGGCAACGCCGTGGGCGTATCGCCGGCGACTTCGACCGGCGCGTTCGGTCCGCCCGCCGATCTGGCCGTCGGCGATGCCACGCATCGGCAAGTGCTTCTGCGCTGGCGCGCCGTGAAAGATGCGGCGAGCTATGACGTCTATCGCGCGAACAAAGCCGGCGGGCCTTATGTGCACAAAGCGAACAAGGCACCGATTGCCGGCACGACTTTCGTCGATTCGGTGTTGACTCCCAGGACCGGCTATTTCTACGTCGTCAAAGCCGTCGATCGAACCGGATCGCAGAGCGCGGCATCGAGCGAGGTCAGTATCGTGACTGCGGTGAGCCCACCCCGCTGCGATCCCTATTTTTCGCCAATGCTAGGCCCGGTGACCAGGAACAACCAACGCACGACGAAGACCTGTCAGTTGGGCCGAGCGCGTGGCTCGGTGCTGCGACTCGAAGGCTAAAAGAACCCCCGCGGAATGAACACGAGGATTGGCTGGTTGTCCTGCGCGCTACGGTTGTCTTGGGCCTAAACGATGGTGGTACCGCCAAGGTCCAGACCGCGCAACTCCGACTGCAGCGCGCGGGTGGACCGCTTCGGCAAGCCTCCGGACAGGGTCATCAGGGCCATGACGAGCACACCACATAAGCCCCCGGCCACGAATGCGGCCAGCAACCAGAAAACCGAAAACACGTCACTTTCCATCGTTAGCTCCAACGCTGCCGGAATTCCTGCAGCATATGATTACCCACAGGTTTCGAAGCCGTAGCCTACGTCTGTTTCACTTCCGATCCCGGGATCTCCGCGAGCCGGTCCTCGTCAGGATAGAGCCGATGGTTTCCGGGCCGAGAATGCAGTTGCGAGATTCATCGGTCCCTTAAACCACATCCAATACGCCAAATTCCCGCTGCCGTATGTACGGTACCGGACATAACTGGGATTTTTTTTATGCTTCGTGTCATACCTGCCCGGCATCCACCCGCTTTTATCTTGCTCCTCGTCAGGTTGTTCACGGCAAGTTGTCTCGCTACACCATGGCTGGCTGATGGCCGTGATTGCGTCCCGCGAGATTTGCTTTAACCTAGTCGGAGGCGAGCGCGCGATTCGCCGAGCCTTCCTGCGGATCGATCTGCAAGGACCGAAAGGACGCAATGAGCGGCGTGACAATTCTGATCGTTGTTTTCGTTGCCATCATGGCCGGGTTGCTTGGCTTGTGGGCGTATCGCCGCTCCTCGACGCCGAAGGTTGCTCGGCACGGGAAGCATGAGGCTAATGACCAAGCCGAACAGTGGGGCGTGCGCATATCTGCGCCGGTCAAGGAGCGGGCCTGTCCGCAAGCGCGGGATCGCCTGGGCAAGGAGTACCCCATCGGCGAAAAGCCGCAGCTGCCGTTGCCGGACTGCCCTTTCCCACGCCAGTGCGAATGCCATTACATAAAACTGTTTGACCGGCGCAAAGGGGAGCGGCGTTCGGGTCAAGAGCTGCGAGCCGGAGGTCACCGCTTCGAGAAGGACAGTCCGCCGCGCCGTTCCGGCAAAGACCGACGAAAAAATGTGGACTGGACCTGACGCGCGCGTTTGAGTTTCCTTGTAATCGCCGAAAGCGGCCGCGCCATGCGCGGATGCGGGACCTTTGGTCAGACTGCCAAAGAGATCTCATCGCCGAGCGCGGCGGAAACGCGGGCGCAACACCGAACTATCCACCACCGATCACCTCGTCCCGCGCAGCAGCCGTACCGCGACACGGCGTTTAGGCGTAAGCTTTTTTCATGACTGAAGCCCAGACGCTGTTCGCCGCGTTGCGGGAGTCCGCCGATGCTGACGTCGTGTCCGCCATCGAGGCGCTGGTGCGGGACGCGCCGGATAACCGGCTCAATCGCATCAATGCGCTCGCCTTTGCGCGCAAAGCGGGGCTCAACGAAGACCGGGTGATCGCCGCGTTCCTGCACGCGGCGCGGCTGGGGCTGTTCGAGTTGTCGTGGAATGTGCTTTGCCCCGGCTGCGGTGGTGTGCTCGACGCGGGCGCGTCGCTCAAGACCGTGAATCAGGCGGAGTATGGGTGCGCGCTATGTGCCGCGGGCTACGAGCCGACGCTCGATGAAATGGTCGAGGTCACGTTCACGGTGACGCCGCGCACCCGCCGGATCGCGGCGCACGCGCCGAACGATCTTCCAGCGGTCCAATTTTACCGGCAGCTCTTCTGGAGCTCGGGCATCGACCTGCCCGATGACGCCTTCGAGAAAGTGATCGACGATATCACTCTCGAGTTGGTGGAGCTGCCGCCAGGCGAGAAGGCCATGCTGTCGCTGACGCTGCCCGCCGAATTCGTGATCGTCTTCGATCCGGTCACGCACACGGCACAATTCATCGACGTCAAAGGCGAGCCGACGCGCGACCGGCAGTCGCTGTCGATCGTGTTCAACAAGGCGCACGTTCACACCACCACGCTTGTCATGCGGCCGGGTCCGTTGCGCCTGGCGCTGGACAATCGCACCGACACGCGTGTCATCCCGGGCGTGTTTATCGCCGGACAGGCGATGCACGACTTGCTTGGCAACCGCCAGCCCTTCCTCACCGCCAAGCGACTGCTGACCAATCAGACCTTTCGCGAGATCTACCGCACCAGCACGCTCGACATCGACCAGCGGCTGAAGATCACCAGCCTTACGTTCATGTTCACCGATCTCAAGGGCTCGACCGACCTTTACGAGCGCGTCGGCGATCTGGTCGCATTCGATATCGTCAAGGAGCATTTCCGGATCCTGAACGAAATCATCGCCGCCGAATCGGGCGCCGTCGTAAAGACGATCGGCGATGCCGTCATGGCAACCTTCCCGACGCCCGACCGTGCGCTCGCGGCCGCGCTGCGCATCCGCGAGGGAATGCGTGCACTGAACGAGGAGCGCCAGAGCGAAGTTCTGCTGCTGAAGATCGGCATCCACGAA
>VBCZ01000398.1 GCA_005889025.1 Betaproteobacteria bacterium | reverse complement strand
TTGGATTCGTCGAAGCTCACCAGCTTGCCGCCAAACACCGGGCACGCCTTGATCGCTGCGTTCATCATGCCGGGCATCTTCAAGTCGATGGCGAAGATCTTGCTGCCGTTGAGCTTGTCGGCGGTGTCGAGCCTTTTCATCGGCTTGCCCGCGATCTTCCACTGCTTCGGATCCTTGAGCTGGACGCTCTTGGGATCCGGCGCGGTCAGCTTGGCCGCGGCGGCCGCGACCTTGCCGTAGGTGATCTTGCGGTTCGAGCCCGCGTGCGTGATGACGCCGTTGGACACGCTGCACTCGCCCACCGGCACCTTCCATTGGTCCGCTGCCGCCTGCACGAGCATCATTCGCGCGACCGCGCCACCGCGGCGAACGTAATCTTCCGAGGTGCGGATTCCCCGGCTGCCGCCGGTTCCCATCTCGCCCCAGATGCGCTTGCGCGCGTAGTTCTGTCCCGCGGTCGGCGACTCGGTGGTCACCTTGCTCCAATCGCACTCGAGCTCTTCGGCCACGAGCTGGGCAAGGCCCGTAAGCGTGCCCTGCCCCATCTCGGAGCGCACCACGCGGATGACGCAGGTGTCGTCCGGCCTGACCAGGACCCACGCATTGATCTCGCTGATGCTCTCCGCGGTGCCGCGCGCGCCTTGCGCATCGGCGGATGCGATGCCGAACGGGAGTTGCATGCCCAAGGCCAGCCCACCGCCGGCGGCTGCCGAACCGACGATGAACTTACGGCGCGAAAGATTGGTCTTCCCGCTCTCGTTGATCGTTTTTTTCATGCGGATCTCCTCGAGGCTAGGCCGTTGTCACGCTGTCGTCGGCAGCGCTCGCGCGGGCCGGACGGCTCGTTCCCGCTGCAATGCGCAAGGCATCGCGGATGCGCGGGTAGGTTCCGCAGCGGCAAATATTGGTCATCGCGTCGTCGATATCCTGGTCGCTCGGATTCGGATTCTTATTGAGCAGCGCTGCCGCGGCCATGATCTGTCCCGACTGGCAATAGCCGCATTGCGGTACGTCGAGCTGTGCCCAGGCCTTTTGCACCGGATGCGAGCTCGTCGCCGAAAGTCCTTCGATGGTGACGATTTTGTCGCCGGCCTTGATCGAGCCGACCGGGATCGAGCACGAGCGCATCACGTTGCCGTTGATGTGCACCGAGCACGCGCCGCACTGCGCGACGCCGCAGCCGTATTTCGTCCCGGTGAGGCCGACGTTTTCGCGAATGACCCACAGCAGAGGCGTATCGGCCTCCACCTGCACGTCACGGACTTTGCCGTTGATATTGAGCTTTGCCATGTGCCTCCTCGAACTGTTGTCTGCCCTGTTGCCGTTTTTCTTGGGGGGTCGGAAGAGACCCGCTTGGTCTGTTGCCAACGGCGTAAAGCTTACTCCAATTGGCGACATCCGGCGGGCGCCGCCAGCGGCGTATTATTATTGCCATGGCCGGCAGGAACGCAGGAAACAGTCCTTGCCCTCGAGAGGCGAATACGGACTCGAGGCCCCGGGAGCGCGCGGGCCTCATCGGTCGAAAACTCCGCATGCACCAGCGCGCAGCGCTCGCCGCATATGCGCTGCTTGCGATGGTGCCCGGCTCGACAGCGGCTGAACAGACTCAGGCAGTCGCGCCCTCGCGCCCGGCTTTGCGCGTGGTGGGCGATGGCATCCCGGACCCGATCGGCGGCGCCAAGGGCGACCCGGAGCGCGGGCGTGCGCTCATCCTCGCCCACGACTCGGCCAACTGCATCCTGTGCCATGCGCTATCGGACCCGAGCGTGCGATTCTCGGGCAATCTTGGACCGCCACTCGACGGTATCGCGCGCAAGCTCTCGGTTGCGCAGCTGCGGCTGCGCGTCGCCGACAACCTGCGACTCGACCCCGCGACGATCATGCCAAGCTACTACCGCACCGAAGGGCTCGATCGCGTCGCAAGCGCTTTTCGCGGCAAACCGATACTGAATGCCGGTCAAATCGAGGACGTCGTGGCCTATCTCGCGACATTGAAATGAGCGCCGTGAAACCGTCGCGGCAGCTCAAGATTTCGCGTCGACGCCTGCTGCAAAGCGCCGTCGCGCTCACGGTCGCGGGGGTCTTGCCGGCTGCCGCGCAGGACCTGCCCGTCATTCCTGCGCTTGCATCATTCCTCGCCGGACGCTCGCTCCGCCGGGAGCGCCTGAAGCTCGAGCTGCCTTCGCTTGCCGACAACGGCCAGTCGGTGCCGATGAGAATCACCATGGCCGGTCCGTTCGCGGCGAATTCGACGCTGCAGGCGATTCATCTTTTTTCCGAGGTGAATCCCGTTCCTGAAATGGCGGTGTTCGAGTTTCCATCGCCGCCCGCCAGGGTTGAAATCGATTCGCGCATCCGTCTCGCGGGCGCTCAGCACGTGGTCGCAGTCGCGGTGATGAGTGACGGTGCGCTGTACGCGGCTGCAGCAGAGGTTCTC
>VBCZ01000397.1 GCA_005889025.1 Betaproteobacteria bacterium | reverse complement strand
GCCTGCCGACATCGCCTTGCACGCATTCTTCCGGAGCCGCACGCAGATGGGCATGCGCGACCGCGCCTTCGTCGCCGAGGGCGTCTTTGCGACATTGCGCCGCCTTCGATCGCTGGCGCGTCACGCCGGGACGTCGACGCCGCGTGGCCTCGCGATCGCTGCCGTGTTGCGCGAGCTCGGTGTCAGTCTGCGCGAGCTCGAGCCCGCGCTCTCCGAGGAGGAGCTCGCATGGGCGAAGGAGCTCAAGGCGCGGAAGCCCGAATTGAGTCCGGCCGAATCCGCCGATCTGCCCGACTGGCTCTGGAGCAAGCTCGATGCGACGCTCCCCGCCGGCGAACGCGACTTGCTGGTTCGCGCGCTGCTTTCGTCCGCGCCCCTGGATCTGCGAGTCAATACCTTGAAGATGACCCGCGACGCCGTTCGGTCGGCGCTTGCCGGGCAAGGCATCGCCTCGGAGCCGACGCCGTTTTCGCCGATCGGACTTCGCGTAACGGGCAAGCCCTCGCTAAAGGATCAGCCGCTCTTCGCAGACGGCGCGATCGAAGTGCAGGACGAGGGCAGCCAGCTGCTCGGTTATCTCGTCGCGCCGCGGCGAAGCGACATGGTGGTCGATTTCTGTGCCGGCGCGGGCGGCAAGGCGCTGATGCTCGGGGCGTTGATGCGATCGCAGGGTCGGTTGTACGCGTTCGACGTGTCCCCGCAGCGCTTGGCCAGGCTCAAGCCGCGGCTAGCGCGGTCGGGACTGTCAAACGTGCAGCCGACTTTGATTGAGCACGAGCGCGATCTCAAGATCAAGCGGCTTGCCGGCAAGATCGATCGCGTCCTGGTGGACGCCCCTTGCAGCGGCTTCGGCACGTTGCGCCGCAATCCCGATCTCAAGTGGCGTCAGTCGCAGGCATCGATCGACCGGTTTGCTGCACAGCAATCCCGCATCCTCGCCGCTTCGGCAGGCTTGCTCAAGCCCGGAGGGCGCCTGGTCTACGCAACCTGCAGCGTGCTGCCCGAGGAGAACGACGCGATCGTCGAAGGCTTTCTAACCGAACATCCCCACTACGCTCTGCGGGACGCGATCGGCGAGCTGGCCCGTGCAGGGATCGCGATCGACGGCGGGCCTTATATGCGTCTCTACCCGCACCGACACGGGTGCGACGGCTTTTTTGCGGCGGTGATGGAGCGCGTCTCATGACGACGGCTCGCCTGATCGTCGGCGCAACACTGGCGATCTGGCTCGCGCAGGTCTGCGTCGCGGCAGAGCCTGCGCGACCCCAACGCTTTTCCGCCGTGGGCAGCATCGAAACCGCGTTTACGCCGGGCGATGCGATCGACAGCCTAATCGTCAATGCCATCGACGGTGCGCGCGACGAAGTGCTGGTGCAGGCGTACAGCTTCACTCATCGCAGGATTGCGCGTGCCCTCGTGCGCGCCCGCGAGCGCGGCGTTGCGGTCTCGGTGCTCGCCGACCGCGAGCAGGCCCGCACGCTGCCGCAGAACGCACTGCCGGGGCTCGCGGCCGGAGGCGTTGACGTGTGCCTCGACGGGAATTTCCGGGCCGCGCACAACAAGGTCGTCGTCATCGACGCCGACACACCGCGGGCGATCACGATCACCGGCAGCTACAACTTCACCTATGCCGCGCAACGCGGCAACGCCGAAAACGTCGTCGTCCTTCGCGACAACCCGCCGGCGGCGCGCGCCTATCGCAGCAACTGGATGCGCCTGAAGGGCGCGTGTGTTCCGTTTACGAAGGACGCGCAGTAGCCTCGAATCGATCCGCGCGTGCATGACGCTGGATTTCGCTGCAGCGTAGCCTCGAGGGCTTTTCGAGTGCTTTAATCGTCGACTGGAACGACGGTATCTCGAGGTTTGTCATCCCCGCGAACGCGGGGTTCCAAGTGCCTTTCGGAAACGAAAATGGATTCCCGCTGGAGCCTGCCCCCGAATGCTTGAATCGGGGGCGGGAATGACGGCGTAGTGATCGTCGCCATGCCGTGGAAGGAGACTTGTGCCATGGAAGAACCTGCGGCGGGGATGAGGCGAACTTTTACAGCGGTATCGGCCTGATAAGATGCAGCCCATGCTGACGCCGCTCAATCTCGAGCTCATTCAAAAGGCGCTTGGCACGCGCGACAGCTGGCTCGAAGTATGCGCGATCCTTTTGTGTTTTGCGGTCGGCTGGTGGGCGGATCGCCGCATTCGCCTTGCAAGCAAGCGCGAATCGCGAGTGGCCAGTTTCGGCGCCGGCAGCGTCAACCGGCTGATCTTTCCGCTGACCACGCTTGTCCTGCTGCTGGTCATCCAGGCGGTGGTGCGCCATTGGCATGCGCCGGTGTTTTTCCCGATCGCGATCCCGCTGGTCATCGCGCTTGCCCTGATCCGACTGTTCGTCTACGCGCTGCGAAACCTTTTCGGCGCGCGAACCGCCGTGCTCGCTTCCGAACGCGCCATCAGCTTCACGATCTGGGGCGCGCTGCTGCTTTACTACATCGGGATATTGCCGGAGATCGGCGCGGCCCTCGAGGAGACTCGGCTGCCGATTGGCAGGATCGAAGTCAGCCTGCTCGACCTCGGACGCGACGCTCTGGCAGTCATCGTCGTGCTCATTCTGGCGCTGTGGATCTCCAGCCTGATCGAACAGCGCCTCATGCGAGTCACGCATTTCGACAGCAACCTGCGCGTCGTTCTGGCGAAGCTGTTCCGCGCGATATTGATTCTTGTCGGCGTCCTCGTTGCGCTTTCGTTTGTCGGCGTCGATTTGACCGTGTTGTCCGTATTCGGCGGTGCCGTCGGCGTGGGCATCGGCCTCGGGCTGCAAAAACTCGCGAGCAACTACATCGCCGGCTTCACGATCTTGCTCGACCGATCGATCCGCGTTGGCGACATGATCACGGTCGACAATCGCTTCGGGATCGTCAGCAAGGTCACGGCGCGCTATGTCGTGGTCCGCAGCCTCGATGGAGTCGAGGCGATCGTGCCCAACGAAACGCTGGTAACCACGACGGTGCTGAATCATTCGTATACCAGCAAGGAAGTGAAGATCGGCATTCCGCTTCAGGTCGCTTACGGGACCGACCTCGATCTGGCCATGCGCTTGATGACCGAAGTTGCATTGGCGCAGACGCGTGTTCTTCGCGCAACGGCGATCGCGCCCGTGATCAATGTTCTTGGGTTCGCCGACAGCGGTATCGAGCTCGAGCTTGCCGTCTGGATCAATGACCCGGAAAACGGCCAGGCCAACTTGAAATCGGCGCTCAATGTCGGCATATGGAAGGCATTTCAGCAGCACGACATCGAGATTCCCTACCCGACCCGAAACGTACGGATTCTGGGCGCTTCCCGACGCGATCTCGCGGTTGGGACATCCCAGCCGCTGGCATAACCCAAGGGCACGCGGTAACTGCTTGATCTGATGGTCAAAAATTATGAACCGAGCCGGCAGCGGGTAGGCGACAAAACGTACGGGACAATACGACCGCCCGATGCCCCGCTGCCGTCAGTACGGTAGCGCACATAAGCCCGCCCGACGGGACCGCCGCCCATGTGTGTCTTACCGTACAGACGACCCGAGTAAACAAGGGGATGCTGCCGGAACAAGCCATGGCAAGCGGTGCTGAAATAGTGTAAAATCATG
>VBCZ01000399.1 GCA_005889025.1 Betaproteobacteria bacterium | reverse complement strand
CCCGCCGCTGCGGCGTGCGTCCGATGCGCTCGGATCCCTCCGCCACCCGATCGTGGCGACCACCGGCCTCAATCCCGACTGCCAGATCATCTGCGGCATTCACGACTCGAGCGCATCCTATCTCTCTCACCTGTGCAGGCGAAGAGAGGGCGATCCATTCGGGGTGATATCGAGCGGCACGTGGACGATCGCGATGGCGAGCGAGCCTGATCTTCGCAAGCTCCGGCAGGAGCGCGACATGCTCGCCAACATCGATGCATTCGGGTCGCCCGTAGCGACGGCGCGCTTCATGGGAGGACGAGAGTATCAGTCTGTCGTCGGCGAGCGCGACATGGAGAGCACGCCGACCGCAGGGTCGTTACGCAGCGTGCTCGATCAGCGCGCGATGGCGCTGCCGAGTTTTGTGAGAGGCGGCGGGCCGTTTCCGCGCAACGAAGGAAAAATTATTCGATCGGAGCGCCTCGACCCCTCTGCACGCGCCGCGCTCGGGACGCTGTACGTCGCGCTGATCGTCGACGTGATGCTCGATATGCTGGAGGCACGCGGCGATCTGGTGATCGACGGACCGCTCGCGCGGAATCCGCTGTTTGGCCCCATCCTCGCCGCGTTTCGCCCTGCGTCCCGAGTGCAACTCGGAGGCAGTTCCTCCGGCGCGGCCAGCGGCGGCCTTGCGCTCACGCGGGGCATGCGGCGGGTCGACACAGGCCGCGATAGTGGCTCCGCCGTGGAACCCCTCGCTATCGACGGTCTACAGGCGTATCGAATGCAATGGCGGGAATGCGTGTCATCGTAGCCCGGCTGCCGCGCGCAAGTCTCGGACCGCCGTCATCACGTCGGTCTCGGTGATCGCGCGCTCGGCTGTTGTGGATTTGACCGGGAGCCGGGCTACCGGGCCCCGCACGGGCTGCCCGGGCATGAAGGTCGTGTCGAGCGTTCCATCGCGGATGATGGGCACCCCACTCACAATGACGTGCTTCATGCCCTCTGCCGGTTGCCGCGGGTTGGCGTAGGTGGCCTTGTCGATGACGGTGTCGGGGTCGAACACGATGATGTCCGCATCGGCACCCACCTTGATGCGCCGCTTCCTCTTCATTTGCGGCGCGGCATCCTCGAGAATCTGCGCGGGCACAAGCGATGCTTTGCGGATGGCTTCCATCAACGAGAGTTGCTTTCGCTCCCGCACATAACGGCCCAGCATTCTGGTGAATGTTCCGGCGCCGCGAGGATGCGCGTAGGCATCCTCCGGCAGCGGCCACACAGGCTCGACCACCGGCTTTCCGTTGCTGCGAACCCACCAGATGGTGTCCGACGCGATGGCCGCGTCGGCATACAGCACCGCCAGGTCCAGCATCGCGCGCTGGTTCGCGTTGTCTTCATCCAGGAAGGCGATGACCGCCGGTCCCGATGGATTGCTCTTGCGCGCCTCGATCAACTCCTCCCTGGATTCGATCCGTTTCTGTGCCGGCACGTAGAAAATGTCGGTCTCGCTTATGCCCTGGGCGTCGAGCAGGGCAGGATCGAACAATTGCGATCCGATGACCGTGCTGCCGGCGCCATAGGGGTACGCCTCGACGGTGATCCTGAGACCGCGCCGCTGCGCTTCACGGAGCATCGGCACCACTTCCGGCAGCAGACGCGCTGCGGTGGAGTTGAGGTGGCACAGGTGCATGTGGGCGCCCGTCATCGCCGCGACTGCGATCAATTCTTCATGCCCCTCGATGACCCCGCCCGGCTCGCGCGCGTTCGAGTGGCGCAGGTGGGTGAACGTGGGCATGCCGTAGCGCGCGGCGATTTGCGCCGCACCGACATATTCCTCGTGGTTGCTTTCCTTCGCATACCCGACCAGAAGCCCGACGCCGAGCGCCCCCTGCTGCACACCCTGTTCGAGCAGCCCCAAGATCTCCGCGGATTGCGTCGGCGTCGCGAGCTTTTGCCAATTCGGCCGGGCAAACGCCGCGAGGTTGGTCAGGAAATGGCCGTCGAGCTTTGTTCCCGCAAGAACAGCGCTGCGCGCGGCCGCCCAATTCGCGGAGTAGCCGTAGTTCAGCGGCCGCCCTTCGTCTTTCGCGATCGCGTAGGCCTCGGGAATCGGCAGGCTGCCTCCTTCCAGGTCCAACGCCGTCGTCACGCCGTCGAAAGCCTGCATCCACATCGAAGGCACGACCATTCCGTGCGAGTGCAGATCGATGAAACCCGGTGCGACGACGTTGCCCGCCGCGTCCAACTCAATCTTGCCGACAAGCCGCTGCTCGGAAATGGCAGCAATACGGCCGCCGCGGATTCCTATGTTGCGCACCGCTTCCAGTCTCGACTCGGGATCCACGATCTTGCCGCCGAGCACCACCAAGTCGAACTGCTCCGAGGCGACAAGTGCCGTTGGAGCGTGCTGGCATGCCGACAGGATGAGCCCGCAAAACACGAATCCGCTCAGGGTGAGAAGATTTGCAAGCCTGCGCGCCAAGATCATTCCGGCTCCCGTCGTCGATGCGGTCGTTTGCGCGGGCTTGATCTCATGGCAGCAGTCGCAGCGTGGCGATGGACGTGCGTCAGGCTGGCATCGAGCATTGCTGGTTGCAGCTTTCCAGCGCGCCGGCCATGTTGAGAGAGTCGGCGAGCGGCATGAGTGGACTCTCGTTCCATCCCTCACGAATGCATTCGTTGACATGCTCGATCNNNNGATTTCCTTGCCATTGTTGCCGCTCCAGATCAACAGCGTCTCGAACTTGCCGCTTGCGGGAAGCAGCGTCAATTGACCGTCGCTTGCGACGATGACAACCTGATTGCGCCCCTGGAACTTGAGCGAGCAGAAGCCGCTCGACAGTCCCGCCTGGTGAACACACTGCATCAGGCAATTCTCCGAAACGAGTCCACTCTGAGTCGAAATGGCCTTGCTGCCGAGGACCGGCCCCATGATCCCGATTGCGAACGCCAACGGATAGGAGCCGAGCTCATTGATCACCCCACCGCCGAGGGAGGGATCGTACACGCGTGGGTGCGCGGCAGGATCGAGATGGATCGCGATCGATGTATTGACGAACTGCGGACGACCGATCGATCCGTGCTCGACCAGCTCCCGGCTTCGGATGACCGCTGGCAGAAAACGCGGCCAGACCGCTTCCATGAGAAACGCTCCCTTGCTTCTGGCAAGAAGGATCAGTTGCTCCGCCTCGGACCTCGACATCGTCAGCGGTTTCTCGCACACCACGCTCTTTCCTGCCTCGAGGCAGAGCAGCGCATTCTGGAAATGTGCAGTGTGCGGGGTGGCGATGTGAACGACATCGATGTTGTCGGAGGCCGCCAATGCTTCATAGCTATCGTGGAGTTCCCGCGGGCCGAGAGCGCGGGACTGCTCGCGGCGATGGCCGCCCCTGCTGGCGACGGCTTGCAGCATGCTGTCCCTGGCGGATCGAATTGCCGCAGCGATGGTCCGGGCGGCGTTTCCGGTGCCGAGAATCCCCCAGCGGGTCGCATGCTCAGTCATAGGCAAGTGAGAGCATCTTGTAATCGTTCAGCTCATCGACGATTGCCGTATGTCGGCCGGAGGCGTCGCTGGAAAAGTCGATCTCGCGGTTGCCGGGCAGCTCTCTTACGCTGACGAACCTGCAATCGAGGCCGTGGCCGAACTCGATCCGGACACTGCGCACGGGCACCGCCGGAAGGTCCGATGGATAGTTCAGCAGATGTACGATGAAACGCTTTTGTTCCGGTTGATGAAAGACCGTCAACCAGACGTGGTCGAAGGTTCTGGCCCGAAACGAGACTCGCCCTTCGAGCAGCCGATCGATCAGCCATTGGAATGAGCGCCTGCCGGAGTGATGGGGGCTCCGCTCCAGAGGAACCGCCGCATAGATGACATTCCCTCTGCCATAGCGATGCAGGGTAATGCCCGGTATCTGGGTATGCACGCTCGGCGGCGAGCTGTGAATGCTTGCCCACTGGCGATCGTCGACGGCGCCCTCATGGGGGTAGGCGTATGGCAGTGAGACGAAGGCCAGCGTCTCTACATCGGGCGAACGGATCGCGATTTCCTGGACGTTTTCGTTCACCGCGATGAATGACTGGGGCCGCAACAGCTCGCGCAACTCCTCGTCGACGGGTCGCAAGTAGACGGTGTCCCCGGCGAGCGCTCCCACGCGGCTCAAGCCCATGCACTCGCACAACAGGAAGTCGGCGCTCCCGCCATCCGGCGTATACGTTCCACCGATGCCGCTCACGTACAGGCTGCCACCGCCGTGCACATACCGAGTGAACGCATCGACCTCGTCCGATGACATGCGTGTTACTTCGGGCAGGACGATCACCTTGTACCGGGCGAGGCCATCGAGTTGCCTGCGGGTGATCACGCCGACGGCAAGTCGCTGCTCGCGAAGCCGGGTCACCGCTGCGCGTGCCGCCGTCAGATGGGGTGCCGGAAAGAAACGCAACTGCGGGTCGTGCGCATGCTTGCCGTTTTCCGCGGGACTCATCTTCGATTGGTCGCTGATGTAGACAACCACGTCTTCCACCGGCTGGCCACCGAGATACGGCTGATACGGCCGTATCCGTTCGAAGATGGCGCGCATCATCGAGTAAACATCGTCCGACACGGTCCCGGCGGGCTCGATCGCATCGATGAGTCGAAACGCCGCGGAAAGCGCCAACGCGGCGAACGCTTGCGCCTGCAGCTGGGCGCTTGACTTGGTGTTGACGTGCTCGGTGATATGAACACAGCGGCTGGTCATGTATTCGATCGGCTGTTGCCTCGACAGATTCAACATCAACCGGCCCATCAGGAATTGTTCATCGCGGTCGCCATAGAAGTCGCCGCCCAGAAAGTCATTGTGGCGGGCGAGATCGAAGGAGACGCCGCGCGTCCAGTTGAAAAGGGAAACGGCGAAGTTGTGATACACGGGAATGTCCGACACCCGTTTGACGAGTGCCGTCAGAAAGCATGCGAACTCGACCATCCATTGCTCGC
>VBCZ01000396.1 GCA_005889025.1 Betaproteobacteria bacterium | reverse complement strand
CGGCAACGAGTTCGCCACCGAAGCGCTCGCCGGTGCGCTTCCGATCGGGCAAAACTCGCCGCAGCAGGCGCCGATGGGACTCTACGCCGAGCAACTCTCGGGCACCGCGTTTACCGCGCCGCGCGGCGCGAATCGGCGCTCATGGCTCTATCGCATCCGGCCGGCGGCGGTGCACAAACCTTTCCGACAGATCGACAATCAGCATGTCGAAAGCCGCTTCGGCGGGTTGCCGACACCGCCCAATCAACTGCGCTGGGATCCGCTGCCCATACCGAAAACGCAGACAGATTTTGTCGACGGCCTGGTCACCATGGCAGGCAATGGCGACCCTGACGCGTTGACGGGTTGCGCGATCCATATGTATGCGGCAAACCGTTCAATGAAGCGATTTTTCTACGATGCGGACGGCGAGCTGCTGATCGTGCCGCAGCAGGGACGGTTGCGAATCGCCACCGAGCTCGGTCGCATCGACGTCGAGCCGCAGGAGATTGCCGTCGTACCACGAGGCGTGCGCTTTCGAGTCGAGCTGCGCGACGGCGAAGCGCGCGGCTATGTTTGCGAAAACTACGGCGCGCTGCTTCGTCTTCCCGATCTGGGCCCCATCGGTTCGAACGGGCTCGCGAATCCGCGCGACTTCCTGACGCCGCAGGCGTGGTACGAGGACCAGGAAGGCAGCTTCGAGCTGGTCGCCAAGTTCATGGGCAATCTCTGGTCGGCTGAAATCGATCACTCGCCGCTCGACGTCGTCGCATGGCACGGCAACTACGCGCCGTACAAGTACGACCTGCGCCGATTCAACGCCATAGGCTCAACCAGTTTCGATCATCCTGACCCGTCGATTTTCCTGGTCTTGCAATCGCAGAGCGAAACGCCCGGCGTCGACAATCTCGATTTCGTCATCTTTCCGCCGCGCTGGCTGGTCATGGAGCACACGTTCCGTCCGCCGTGGTTTCACCGCAATGTGGCGAGCGAGTTCATGGGCTTGATCCATGGCGCCTATGACGCCAAAGCGGAAGGATTCGTGCCGGGCGGGGCGAGCCTGCACAACTGCATGAGCGGGCATGGCCCCGACGCTGAAACCTTCGAGCGCGCGTCGAAGGCGGACACGTCGAAGGCGCACAAGATTTCAGACACCATGGCGTTCATGTTCGAGACCCGCGCCGTCATCCGGCCGACCAAGCTCGCGCTCGAGTCGGCGCAGCTTCAGCAGGAGTATTTTCGGTGCTGGGAAGGGCTGGCGAAGCGCTTCCGTCCGCCGGCGCGCTAGCTTAGGGAGGCGGCGATGGGGGAAGCTACTGACGCAACCGAGCCTGCGAGGCGTAACGCGTGATGGTGGCGACCGCAGACATCACTATCCAGCAAGCGTTGGGTCACGCGCTTCCGAGCACCGGAGTCCAAATGAACTACCAGAATATCCTTGTCGAATCGCAAGGCCGCGTCGGCATCATCCGCCTGAACCGCCCGCAGCGCATGAATGCGCTCAACGACGCGCTCGCCGCCGAGCTCGGGAGCGCGCTGGCCGCGTTCGACGCCGACGCCGGTATCGGCTCGATACTCATCACCGGTAACGACAAGGCCTTTGCGGCCGGCGCGGATATCGGCGCCATGGCCGAATGGAGTTATCAGAAGGTGTACGCCGACAACTACATCATGAGCTGGGAATCGGTGAAGCACACCCGCAAGCCGGTGATTGCGGCAGTCGCAGGCTACGCGCTGGGCGGCGGCTGCGAGCTCGCGATGATGTGCGACATCATCATCGCCTCCGATTCGGCCAAATTCGGCCAACCCGAGATCACCATCGGCACCATGCCCGGTATGGGTGGAACGCAGCGCTTGCCGCGCGCAGTGGGCAAGGCGAAAGCGATGGACTGGTGCCTGACAGGGCGATTGATCGACGCCGCGGAAGCGGAGCGATCCGGTCTGGTCGCCCGGGTCGTTCCCGCGGATAAACTCTTCGACGAGGCGCTTGCTGTCGCGGCCAAGATCGCGAGCTTTTCGTTGCCGGCGGTGATGAAGGTCAAGGAGGCGATCAATCGCGCCTATGAATCGTCGCTCGCGGAAGGGCTGCTGTTCGAGCGGCGCGAATTTCACGCGACATTCGCGCTCGAGGATCAGAAGGAAGGCATGCGCGCGTTCGTCGAAAAGCGCAAGCCCGACTTCAAGCACAAGTAAGCGACACCGCATCGGACAGCTTGCGGCGAGAGGCCTCGTAGCAGCGCAGAAATAGCGTTCTCGTCTTTCTCTTGGCAATCTCAAAGCAGCGGGCTCAACAGGCGCGCGAGATTCTCCGCAACCTTGACCGCACCCGGCCGTTGGCGCCAGCGCGCAAGCGTCAGCATCTCACCTTCTGCAAGGTACCGGTTCTGCTCCACGGCCAGCCGCGAGCAGATTCCGCTGTCGTAGAGCAGGACGACGATTTCCGCGTTCAGGGAGAACGAGCGGATATCGAGATTCGACGAGCCGATCCAGGCAACCGTGTCGTCGATGGTCACGTATTTGGCGTGCAGAAATCGCCTGCCGTAGCGGCAGATCTTGACGCCGGAGCCTAGGAGCTGGTCGTAGTACGATCGCTGGCCGAGGTAGACCAGGACCTGGTCCATCTGCAGCGGCACGACCAGCGTCACGTCCACGCCGCGCAGCACCGCCGTTTGCAGCGCCTGGATGATCGCGTCGTCGGGGACAAGGTAGGGCATGGTGATGACGACGCGGCGGTTCGCCGCATGAATCAGCGATACGATAAGCCGCTGGTTGTTTTCGCGCGGATACCCCGGGCCGCTGGGCAGCGCCTGCGCGGGAACGCGGCCGGCAATGCGCGGCTCGGGAAAGTAACGCGCGGCGCCGAGAAATTCGCCGGTCTCGACGTACCAGTCGTCAGCAAAGACGGCCTGCAGCTCGAGCGCGATCGGACCGCCGAGACGCACGTTGAGCTCCTCGTAGGTGAGTCCGCGCTTGAACGTCGAATCGACCAGGTTCTGCGAGCCGGTGTACGCTACGGCGCCGTCGATGACTGCGATCTTGCGATGATTGCGCAGGTCGATGCGTCCGGTGTGGCGGCGCAGGAAGCCCACTCGCATGGTTTCCTCGGCAATGATGCCCATGGCATTGAGCCGCGGCAGCATGGTGCGCAGCGCGGGTCGCGAGCCTAGCGAGTCGACAAGAAGCCTGCAGGCAATACCGCGCTCGACTGCGCGCTGGAGCGCATCGACGACGCGCGCAGCGATGCCGTCGTCAGCGATGATGTAAAAGAGCAGGTGTACGTGGTCCTGCGCGGCGTCGATATCGGCGGCGAGCCGGTCGATGGTCGCGTCGTAGTCGGCGAGTATCTCAGCGGAATTTCCACCGAGGATCGGAAGATCGCCCAGGTTCCTGGCCAGTGTCACGGCCTGGCCGAGCTCGGGTCCGACGTCCGGATGGAAGATATTGACGTCGAGCGAGAGCCGCTGGTAGACGGGCCGGCTCAGCGACATGAACTCGGCGTGCTGAGCCAGACGCCAGGCGGGCAGACTCGGGCGGCCTATGAGGAGGTACAGGATTACCCCCGCCGCCGGCTCGAAAAAAATCAGCAACAACCAGCCTTTCGCAGCTTCGGGGGAACGACGGAACGGCACGATGACGATCATGGCCAGACGCACCGCCCATTCCGCGGCAAAGAAGACGTTGAGCCAGAATGCCTGGTCGGTCAGAAGCGCAGTCACGTTGGCGTCGAGGCCTTGAGCGTGGTCCCCACTATGCTTGCCGCATGATCGACGATGGAGGATGAGTTTAACCGACCGGCG
>VBCZ01000395.1 GCA_005889025.1 Betaproteobacteria bacterium | reverse complement strand
CGTAGAGATCGTCCCAGATCGCTGGGATGTCCACGGGCTCGCGTCCGATAAGCAATGGGCCCAGAACGTCGCCGACGATCGCGACGACGGCCTGCGGCGCGACAATCCCGTAGGTCTCGCCCCAGCCGACGGTGCCGTCGCTCGCCGTGATCTTGATCAACACCGAGCGGTCGACCGCAGGGTAGATCGTCCGATTGCCGCGGCGAACGAAGTAACCGCGCTCGTTGATCTGCTCGCCCTTCCCCAAAGGCCCCAGATATGGCATGTCTCGCGGCAGCGCGACGACGATGGTCTCAACCGAGCGGATCACAGTCGACATCAGTTCGCCACCGCGCCCTGAGTCATTCCGCTGACAAGGAACGGCTCGAGCAACAGGAACAATACGAAAACCGGCGCGAGCGACAACACGCCGACCGCCATCAGACTCGACCAGTCGACCAGGTATTCACCCAGAAACGATTGCATGCCGACGGTGAGCGTCCAAAGATCGGGACTGCTCACCAGCGTTCGCGCAAAAACGAAATCGGACCACGCCACGATCGCAACATAGATCGCGCACGCGGCAAGCCCCGGTTTCGCGAGCGGCAGGACGACGTACCACATCGCCTGCATGCCCGAGCAGCCGTCGAGCATCGCGGCAAGCTCGATCTCCCGCGGGATGCCGTCGAAAAAGCCTTTCATCAGCCAGGTCGCAAACGGCACACCCACCGCGGCGTTGGCGAGGATCAATCCCCAGCGGCTATCGATCAGGCCGAAGGTGGAAAAGGCGATAAAAAAGGGAATCACGATCAAGCTCGAAGGGAGCATCTTCGATACGAGCAGCGCAAAGCCCGCACCCTGTTGAGCGCGGCTCCTGAAGCGGGACAGGCTGTATCCGCCGAGCGTGGAGATGACGACGCTGATGAATGTCGCGCCGATGGTGACGACGGCGCTGTTGCCGAGCCACAAGAGCACCGGCTTGCGCTCGAGCGCCGCGGCGAATGCGTCGAACGAGAGCGCGGACAACTCGGGCAGGAGCGCGGGTGATCTCGAACGCGTGAGCTCGCTGGGCAAAACCGACGTGAGGAGCATCCAGTAGATCGGGAACAGCACGACCGTGGCCATCGCGAGCGCGGCGAAGGCGAGCAGCCATGGTCGCGAACGGGTCATGAAAGACTTTGGATTCCCGCTTGCGCGGGAATGACGGCATCGTGTGGACGAGCGTCCTGCCCTTTCGGCAAGCGCGGGGCAGGCTCTGAGAGCAGCCGAAGGGCGGGAATGACGATACCGGGGACTGAGCGCATCAGAAGTATTCCCTGCGGATGATTCGTATCGACATCAGCACCAGTAGAATCGCCATTCCCATGGTCAGCACGCCCAGCGCCGACGCGGTGCCCATGCGGAAAAACGCGAAAGCTTCCTGGTAGATGCGCACCGCGAGCGTCTCCGTTGCGCGATCGGGTCCCCCCCCAGTGGTGAGATAGATGATGTCGAACTCGCGCAGTGCCCAAAGCGTATTGAGGATCGCGGCCAGCGCCGCGGAGGCGCGGATGCCGGGCCAGGTGACGTAGCGAAACGACTGCCAGCGCGTCGCACCGTCGACCACGGCGGCCTCATACAGGCTCGACGGGATCGACTGCAGTGCGGCGAGAAGCGTCAGCGTGAAGAACGGATACGCCTTCCACACCGTCGGCACGATGACGGAGGCAAGCGCGGTATCTTCGTTGGCGAACCACGCCAGATCGGTGGCGAGCCACCCCGCCTGCCGCAATAGCGCATTGACCACGCCGAACGAGCCGTCGAGCAGCCAAAGGAAGACGATGCTCACGATTACGCCCGGCACGGCCCACGGCAGGAGGATGAAGCTTCTCAGCCATCGACGCCCGGGAAATGCGCGATTGAGCAGCAACGCCGCGCCAAGCCCGATCAGAAACGCGGGAGCGATCGTGCCAACAAGATAGACGACGGTGACGAACACGCTGTGCCATGTCGCATCGCTGGCGAATATGGTCCGGTAATTCCCGAGACCGAACGGCAGCTCGGACAGGCGCAGCACGTTGAGCGTTTTGCCCTGGCGAAAGCTCAGGGCGAGGACGAGATACAGCGGATACAGAATCAGGAATCCGACAGCCGCCAGCGCCGGCGCGAGCAGCGCGTAGCCCATCCAGCGCGGGCGTCCGATCATGGCAGCGGGACTGCCGCCGTCAATTCCTTTTGCAGGTTGGCGAGAATCGCATCGGTGGGCTGCGACGACGACTGCATCCTGACGACCGCCCGGCTGAACAGCGTTGCGAATTCGTTGTAGTTTTCTCGCAACGCCGGCTGCATCGGAAAAAGGTTCTCCGCTTTTTCCGCGGCTTGCGTGATCGCACCGAGATGCGGGTCTTTCTTCGCCTGCTCCAATCCGATGGCGCCGACGCGCCCCGCCGGCGACCCGGTGAGCTGGACGTATTTCTCCTGCCATGGCGGCGACGCGGCCAGCGCGATGAATTCCCAGACCAGCTTTTTCTTTTGCGGATCGATCTTCGCCGGGATATGCAGGCTGTTGCTCGCGCCGCCGGTGATCACGGGAAACGGCAGCTGCGCCATCTTGAGCGACGACCGGATTTCCGGTTTCGCTTTTTGCAGCGTCGCCCATACCCACGGTCCATCGCGCAGGAATGCGGCCTTGCCATCGATGAAGAGCTGCCGCGCGACGGCCGAGTTCGTTCCCGGAGGAGCGTACGACAACGATCTGCGGAATTGCTCCATCGCCGCGACCACGCCGGGATCGGTGAAATTGTATTTGTTGCCCTTGAGCCAATCCTGTTTTTCTCCGAGCACCCAGGTCGCCGCGTCGATGAACATGTTGGGGTGCTCTGCCGTCGTTGTCGCAAGCCCGAACTGGCCTTTGTCGCGATGGGTCGTTTTGGCCATCGCATCGAGCCATTCCGCCGGAGTCGTCGGCACCTTGGCGCCTGCATCTTGCAGCAGCTTCTCGTTGTAATAGAGCAGATTGCCGTAGGGAAGGAGCAGCAAGCCATACATCTTCCCGTCCCATGTCATTTCGCTTTGCAGCTTCGACCATTTCCCCGGGATGTCGCTGTTCTTCAGAAGATCATCGATCGGCTCCAGCCACTTCTGGCTTGCAAAGCTGGCGAAGTTGCGAGAAGGCAAATGAACGATATCCGGAGGGTTCTGGCCGGCAAAGCGCACCGTCATCTGGTTTACGTAGTTTGCGAACGGAATGGAATAGAGCTTGACTTTGACTCCGGGATGCTTGGCTTCGTATTCCTTTACCAATCCTTTCCACCACTCGGCAAATCCCGGCTCCTCCGCCTGCCAGCTGGGAAAATCCAGCGTCACGTCCTGCGCCCGCGCGATGGGCGGCAGGGACAGCGCGAAGAGCATCGCGAGGCTTGCGAGCAGGTGCTTCATGTACTTTCTCCCGGCATCCATGAGGTCACACTTTGGCCTGCGTCTTTCGAGGCGCAAGCGCGCCGAGTAGATCGGCGATCTCATCGAGCATGGTAGCTAGCTCCACATGGTCCTGTGCGTCGAGGCGCGGGCCGGGTGCGCGCACATACGCGTCGTCGATGACGCCCCGGCGTCGCAAGACTTCCTTGGTCACCGCCCATCGAAACACCGCCTGAAAGTTGAGCAGCGGCAGCGAGCGATTGTAGAGAGAGCGCGCGTAGCCGTGATTTCCCGCTCGCCACGCATTCACCATCGCGACATGAATGTCGGTGAGCTCGCACGCGGGCATGCTGCCGAGCGCGCCTCGCGCGAGCTCGTCCAGAATGTATCGCGCGCCGGCGCCGCCGAGCACTCCGACGAAATGCGCAGCGCTCGCGACCTCGGGCCTGGTGAGAAGCGCCGAAATGCGCTGACCGCAAGGCATGGCCTCTTCCTTGACGTAACGCACCGCCGGCACGGCGGCGACAACCCGCGCGATTGCCGCCATGTCGAAGCCCGCACTCGCCGGCGGAGGCGCGTTCTGCAGCATGATGGGCACCGTTGTCGCGGAACCGAGCCGCAGGTAATGCTCGATCAGCGCATCGGGCTTCCCCGCCAGACTGGCCGGCGCCATCACCATGGCCGCGGCTGCTCCAAGTGTGCTGGCCTTGTACAAATAAAGCATCGTGTGCTCGGGATCGGCAGCGCTGGCGCCCACGATCAGCGGCACGCGTCCGCGCACCGCGCCCGCAACCGCGTCGAGGAGGTGATTGCGTTCGGAGTCGGTGAGCTGCTCGACCTCGCTGGCGACGCCGGGATAAACGATGGCGTCAGCCCCGCAGCGAATCGCGAACTCGACGATTCGCGCCAACGCGTGCGCATCGGCGGCGCCGGTATCGTCGAAAGGCGTCGCGAGCACGGGGCAGACGCCGCCGATTCGCGCTCGATCAACGCGCGCCGAAGTCGCGATTGTGTCGGACAAGTCTCGCATGAACAGAATGCACGGTATCGGCGCAGTGCCGATCCGTCAATACGCTGCAGCCATCGGGTACAATGCGCACGTTCATTTGCACAGGATGCGCTGATGGCGCTGATCCCGATCATCCTCTCCGGCGGCGCAGGTACGCGACTCTGGCCCTTGTCGCGAGAGTCGGCGCCCAAGCCATTCATGCCGCTTCCCGATGGCGAAACCTTGCTCGCCAAGACGGTGACGCGGGCGGCTGCCCTTCCCGGCGTCGCGGCGATGATGACCATCACCAACCGGGACTACTATTTCCATACCAAGGATGTTTACGCGGGCGCCAACGTCGCCCTGCCGCCGCGGATGATCTACCTGCTCGAGCCGTTCGGGCGCAACACTGCGCCCGCGGTCGCGCTGGGCGCACTTGCAGCCGAAGCGCATTCGGGAGGCGACGCAACTCTGCTCGTGCTCCCCGCGGATCATCTCATCCGCGACACAGCCGCGTTCGCGCTGGCGGTCGATCGCGCGCAATCGCTTGCGCGCGCGGGCTGGCTCGCTACCTTCGGCATCAAGCCATCCCTGCCGGAGACGGGTTACGGCTACATCGAATCCGGGCAAGCGCTCGATGTCGAAGCTACGTTTCGCGTCAAGCAATTCATAGAAAAGCCGCCGCTCGCCGATGCGAAATCCTACGTCGCCAGTGGCCGCCACGCGTGGAATTCAGGCATGTTTTGCTTCACGCCGGCGATCATCCTGGAAGCATTTTCGCGGCACGCGCCCGAAGTCCTCGACGCGGTTCGGCCCGTGTGGAACGCGCTCAAGGCCAGCCCCAGCAGCACCATGCTGGAGATCGACTCCGCGCTTTTTGCCGCCGTACCCGACATTTCGATCGACTACGCGGTCATGGAAAAAGCCGACAATGTCGCAGTCGTTCGCGGCGCTTTTGACTGGAGCGACGTGGGATCCTGGCAGGCGGTGTCGGCGCTGTCCGAGCCGGACGCGTCCGGCAATCGCGGACAGGGCGCGCGCGTCTCGATTGCGACACGCGATACTTTCGTTCATGCCGAGGACCGCATCGTCGCGACAGTGGGCGTCGAAGACCTCGTCATCGTCGACACGCCCGATGCAGTGCTGGTCGCGCACAAGGATCACTTGCAGCGCGTCCGCGAAGTGGTCGGCGAGCTCAAGGCGCGCGGACACGAGGCTTACAAACTGCACCGCACCGTCGCCCGGCCCTGGGGCGCCTACACCGTGCTCCAGGAAGGGCCGGGTTTCAAGATCAAGCGCATCGAGGTCAAGGCTGGCGCCGCGCTTTCGCTGCAACTCCATCACCAGCGCAGCGAACATTGGGTCGTCGTCAACGGTGAAGCACAGGTGACGAATGGAGAGCGCGTCTACAGCGTGCGCGCCAACGAATCGACGTTTATTCCGGTCGAGACCAAACACCGCCTTGCCAATGCCGGAATCGAACCGCTGGTCATGATCGAGGTGCAGTGCGGCGATTACGTGGGCGAAGACGATATCGTGCGCTTCGACGACAAGTACGGTCGCGTGAAAGCCTGATCCTGGCGCCTTTCGAGCCCAGCACACGCCGTTCGACAAGCCTGTCCTGAGCGAAGTCGAAGGGCTCAGGGCGAACAGAAATCCAACTACTTACGTTCGTGGTGAGCCCGAGCCGGTACGCCCCCATCCACTCCGAACGCTTTCCTCCGCTCCGCGCCGTTGTCCTCCACCGCCAATTCCACCGCCGTTGTTGCGCTTCCCAGGCTGACTCCGCCACTGCCCCAGCCGGGGCATAAAGCGCTTGCGCGACCGCTGGTCGGATCGGCGGACTCGCTCGGCGTCGCGCAGCTCGCGGCGGACGCCGCATCCAGCGGAAGGCTGCTTGCGATCGTGTGCGCCGACGCGCTTTCGGTGCAGCGGCTGGCCGATGAAATTGCATGGTTCGTGCCGGGTTTACGCATCGCCGTCTTGCCGGATTGGGAGACGCTTCCGTACGATCATTTCTCTCCGCATCAGGATCTCGTCTCGGAGCGGCTTTCGACGCTGTATCGCGTTGCGCGCGGCGAGTGCGACATCATGCTGGCTGCCGCGACGACCACGCTGTACCGCCTTGCTCCGCCGTCCTACCTTGCCGCGTTTACGTTTTTTCTCACTCAGGGCGAAACGCTCGACGTCGATGCCTTGCGCGGCCAGCTCGCGCTCGCGGGATACCAGCACGTGACGCAAGTCGTCTCGCCCGGCGAATTCAGCATACGCGGCGGCCTTATCGATCTGTACCCGATGGGAAGCCCGCTGCCGTATCGGATCGATCTGTTCGACCAGGAAATCGAATCGATCCGGACTTTCGACGTCGACAGCCAGCGCACGGTCTATCCGGTGCAGAAGGTGCGTCTCCTGCCGGCGCGGGAATTTCCGACCGACGACGCGGCGCGCGCGCGCTTCCGCGGCCGGTTCCGCGAGGCGTTCGAAGGCGACCCGTCGAAATCTCCGCTCTACAAGGACGTCTCCAACGGCATCACGCCGGCCGGCATCGAATACTATCTGCCACTTTTTTTCGATGCGACGGCGACGTTTGCCGAGTATTTGCCGTCCGGCACCGCGATATGCACGCACGGAGATGTCGCGGACGCGACAGCGCGTTTCTGGGAAGACACCGAATCGCGCTATCGCCTGTTGCGGGGCGACAAGGCGCGTCCGCTGTTGCCGCCGCCCGCGCTTTTTGTCGCTGTGGACGAGTTCAATCGCTCGCTCAAGGCGCTCGCGCGCATCGAGCTTCCGGCGGCCGCAAGCGGCGACGCCGCCGCCGCGAACATCCGCCATGCCGTAACACAGGCCGTGCCCCCGCTGCAGGTGGACCGTCGCGCCAGCGACCCGCTGTACATGCTGAAGCGCTTTTCGACTTCCGCGCGCGAACGGGTGCTCATCGTCGCCGAAAGCCTCGGACGCCGGGAAACCATGCAGCAGTACTTCGCGGAATACGGTTTCAAGCCTTCGGTCGTCGACAACTGGGCGGCATTTGTCGCCAGCGACGCGAGCCCGGCATTGGCGGTGAGCCCGCTGCATGCGGGTTTCGTCTGGCCCAAGGGCAATGTCGCGGTGATCACCGAGACCGAGCTCTACGCGGGCGTGGCACGGCGGCCCGGCAAACGCGAGGGGCGGCGCACCAACGTCGATGCGATGCTGCGCGATCTATCCGAAGTGCGCATCGGCGACCCGGTCGTGCACGAGCAGCACGGCATCGGCCGCTATCTCGGTCTCACCACGCTCGATCTGGGTGATGGCGCGAATGAATTTCTGCAACTGCTCTACGCGAACGACGCGAAGCTGTACGTCCCCGTTTCCAGCCTGCATCTGATCGGGCGCTACAGCGGTGCGTCACCCGAGGCCGCGCCGCTGCACGAGCTCGGTAGCGGACAATGGGACAAGGCGAAAAAGAAAGCGGCTCAGCGTGCGCATGACACCGCCGCGGAGCTTCTCAACCTCTACGCCCAACGCGCGGCCCGCCAGGGTCACGCGTTCAAGTACGACGTGCATGAATACGATGCGTTCTCTGCGGGGTTCGGCTTCGAGGAAACTCCGGATCAGGCAGCCGCTATCGAAGCCGTCATC
>VBCZ01000394.1 GCA_005889025.1 Betaproteobacteria bacterium | reverse complement strand
TTGAGCAGATTCTTCGTCGCCAAGCTCCGAAGCGACCGCTGGCACCGGAGAATCCGCCGGCATTGCCGTCAGCGCTTGCGTGGGGCCACAATAAGCGCGTGACCCGCGACCACACCGAATCGCACGATCACGCGTCGCCGCAGGAGCGGCCGCTCCTGATCGCGATTGCTCTCACCGTCGGTTTTGCGGCGGTCGAGGCGGTCGGCGGCTGGCTTTCCGGCTCGCTGGCCCTCCTGGCCGACGCCGGCCACATGGTCACGGATGGCGCCGCCATGGCGATCGCCATCTTCGCGCAGCGCATTTCGATGCGACCCCCTTCACAACGCGCGAGCTACGGCTACGCGCGCGCCGAAGTTCTCGGGGCGTTCATCAATGCCTTGCTCATGCTCGGTATCGTGGCCTGGATCGCAATCGAGGCGGTGCGGCGTCTGCTCGCGCCGGGCCAAGTTGCGGGAGGCACCGTGATCGTGGTCGCAACCGGCGGGCTCGTGGTCAACATGTGCAGCGCATGGCTGTTGATGAAGAGCAGCAGCCTCAACGCGCGCGCAGCGTTGCTGCATGTGATGGGCGACATGCTCGGATCGGTCGCCGCCATGGTCGCGGGCGGGGTCATTGCGGTGACCGGATGGCTGCCCATCGACCCCATCCTGTCTCTGTTCGTCGCCGTGCTCATCCTGCGGTCGACCTGGATGCTTCTCAGGACATCGACGCACGTGCTCATGGAGGGTGTGCCCGAACACCTGTCCTACGAGGACATCGGCCGGGCGCTGTGCACACTTCCCGGCGTCGCCGCGGTCCACGATCTGCACGTCTGGCATGTGGACAGCAACCGGGCCGCGCTGTCGGCGCACGTCGTGATCCAGGACGCCTCGGCGTGGCCGCAAACTCTCACCGCGGCGCAGCGCCTGCTCGCACAGCGCTACGGCATCGATCACGTCACGCTGCAGCCAAGCTGGCACGCGCCTATCCGCGGCAAGCGCTTCATCCCGCTCACCCCTATCGGCGGGGACGACAAGCACCTGCACTGACTGTACACCGGCCAGGATAACGCCCAACGGCCTGCGAATCGGTCAGAGCCAGCGTATCTTCTTGAACCAGAGATAGAGGCCGATGTCGAGTATGAACATGGCCGCCACCGCAACCGGATAACCGAACGCCCAATCGTATTCGGGCATGTTCTTGAAGTTCATCCCGTAGATGCCCGCAATCAAGGTCGGTACCGCGATGATGGCCGCCCAGCTCGCCAGCTTCTTGGTGACTTCGGTTTCGTTCAGGCTGATCATGCCGATGTTGACCTGGATCGCGGTGGTCTGCATATCGCGTATGCCTTCGATGGTCGCGTGCAGGCGCTGAAGGTGATCGAACACGTCTCGAAAGTATTCGCCCATGCCCGCGCAAATGCGCGGTACCCTGCCGCCAAAGAGCTTGCTCACCGCTTCCATCAGCGGGTCGACCGCGTGCTTGAGCGTCATGAGCCTCCGTTTCAACGCATAGAGGGATTCGATGTTGGACCGCGCCGTGTTGCGGAGGAAGATCTGCTCTTCGATCTGCTCCAGCTCCGACTCGAGCGCATCCAGGACCGGAAAATAGCGGTCGACTACCGCGTCCATCAGCGCATAGAAGACATACGCCGCGCCATGCTTGAGCAGATGCGGCTCGCGCTCGGCGCGCGCACGGACGTCGGAGAAGCCCCGCTCCGTATGCACACGCGACGAAAGGATGTAGTTCGGGCCAACGAAAATGTGGATTTCGCCCACGCGCAGGTCGGGGCTTTGCAGTTCGACCGTCTGTAGAACCGCGAACATAGAGTCGCCGTATTCCTCGATCTTCGGCCGCTGGTGGCCATGGTGCGCGTCCTCGACCGCAAGCTCGGGGAGTCCGAATTCCTCTCGCATTTCGTCGAGCTCCTCCGGCGTCGCGTCCTTGAGCGCCACCCATACAAAAGTATCGGGGCGCTGCACGTAATCGCTGATCGCTTCCTTGGGGATGTCGCTGAGCTTCTTGCCTTCCTGATACGCGACGCAATTGACGAGCATGACGCGTTCCTCCCTCGATCGGGGATGATAGCCTCATGCGGCCGGTGCTTGCCAGTGTTGACGTGTGGCTGGCGTGTTCCCGTACGGGTAACATGCGCGTGTCCTCCTACGGCGGCTTCCACGCCGCGGCTACGAATGATCATCGAGTCTCTGCTCGATACCGACCTCTACAAGTTCACGATGATGCAGGTCGTGCTGCATCATTTCCCCGGAGCGCAGGTCGAGTATCGCTTCAAGTGTCGAACCGCCGGGGTCGATCTCACCCGGTATATCCCCGAGATCGAGAGCGAAATCGCCGGCCTGTGCGGTTTGCGTTTTACCCGTCACGAGCTCGAATACCTCCGGCGCTGGCGCTTCCTCAAGAGCGACTTCGTCGATCTGCTGGGACTGTTTCATCTGCAGGATCGGTTCGTCGACGTCAGGAAATCGGCGCTTTCCCCCGGCGAGATCGACATCTCGATCATCGGGCCATGGCTGCACACGATCCTTTTCGAGGTACCCATACTGGCGATCGTGAGCGAAATCTACTTTCGCAATACCCAACCGCATCCCGATTTCGACGAAGGCCGGCGGCGTCTTCAGGCCAAGATTTCGCAGATCAATGCCGTGCCGGATCCCGAGTTTCGCGTTGCCGACTACGGGACCCGTCGCCGATTCTCGCGAATCTGGCAGAACGAGGTGGTTCTCGCGTTGAAGGAAGGAATCGGTCCGAAATTCGTGGGGACGAGCAACGTTTATTTCGCGCTCGAACACGCGCTCACGCCCCTTGGAACGATGGCGCACGAATATCTCCAGGCGTGCCAGGCGGTGGGGCCGCGGCTGCGCGATTCGCAGGTGTTTGCGTTCAACACCTGGGCGCGCGAGTACCGGGGCGACCTCGGCATCGCGCTGTCCGACGTGTGCGGCATGGACGCGTTTCTGAACGATTTCGACCTTTTCTTCTGCAAGCTGTTCGATGGCGTACGCCACGATTCAGGCGATCCCTTCGAGTGGGGAGAAAAGCTGATCGCCCACTATCTCAAGATGCGCATCGATCCGCACTCCAAGACGATGGTGTTCTCCGACTCGCTCAACGTGCCGCTGGCGATCCGTTTATTCGAATATTTCAAGGGGCGCAGTCAGACCGCGTTCGGCATCGGCACCAATCTCACCAACGATCTCGGCTACGAGCCGATTCAAATCGTCATCAAGATGACGCGGTGCAATGGACAGCCCGTCGCGAAGATCAGCGACGAGCCATCCAAGGCGATGGACTACGATCCGTCCTACGTTGCTTATCTGCGAGAAGTTTTTCAGGTGCCGCAGCAGGCCGTGGAGCAGGCCGAGGGTATCGATTCCGAGTAGCGGCACCCCCCATAAAGCGCGGCGGGTGAGGGAGGAGATATGACTCATTTTCGGAAACCGAGTTAGAGGCCGACACTCGGTTGCGAACAAAGACGATCGTTGACGAAGCCGCTGGTTCGTCACCGAACGGTCGCAAGCGCCGCCTGGTAGACGTCGAAGACCTCGCTACTCACGCACGCGAATATCACGAGATCGAGCGCGTCGAGCCGTTCGAATCCACGCACCGTGGAAACCGCGACCGGCACCGCGCGATGGAGAGGATAGCCATACGCGCCGCAGCTGATGGCAGGAAAGGCGATCGACGCCAACCGATGCTCGACCGCGAGCTCGAGCGAACGGCGGTAGCACGATGCGAGAAGCTCGGCTTCGCCGTGCAGGCCGTCGCGCCATACCGGACCCACCGCGTGGATCACGTGAGGCGCGGGAAGACGATACCCGCGCGTAATCTTGGCGTCGCCAGTGGCGCATCCACCGAGCGACCGGCATTCCTCGAGCAGTTGCGGGCCGGCAGCGCGGTGTATCGCCCCATCCACTCCACCTCCGCCGAGCAGTGAGTTGTTGGCGGCGTTGACGATGGCGTCGACGGCAAGCGTCGTGATGTCGGTATGTACAGCTTGCAGTTTAGCGGTCATGAAGCTTGGTCGCGCTGCCGCGCGCGCACATCGGGGACGCGAGCAGGTCGCGCCGCCGATGCCGGCGCTGTCGCGAGGAGGAGGTTCGGACTATAGTATCGCAATGGCCTCGATCAAACCGATCAACACCCCCCATCGCCCATCGGCGGAGTCGTCGTCGTCGCGCGCCGCGCGGACCGAAGATCGTCGGCTGCGGCTCGACGACATCCTGAAGCTCATGGTTGCCGACGGGCTCGTTCCATCCGCTGATGCCGACAGTCTAGCGCGGTCGCGAACTCAGCGCTTCGAGCACCCGCTGGAGCTGATCGCCGACCAGAAATGGCGCTCGCAGTCGCCTCCCCGTAGAACCTTGACGCTGGACTCCCTGGTCGAATGGCTGGCAGGCAAGCTCGGTGTGCCGTATCAGCACATCGACCCGCTGAAGATCGACCTCGTCGCGGTGACGCAGACGATGTCGAATGCCTACGCCGAGCGCTACCGCATCCTGCCTATCGCCGTCGCGGACGGCGTCCTCACTGTCGCGACCAGCGAGCCTTTCGTTCGCGCCTGGGCCGACGAGCTCGAAAAGATTCTGCGACTGAAGGTGCAGCTGGTTTTCGCCAATCCCAAGGACATTCGGCGCTTCCTCGGGGAGTTCTTCAATCTCGCGCGCTCGATGAAAAAAGCGCAGGAGACGTCCAAAGGCGATGTCTCCCTGGCGCGAAACTTCGAGCAGCTGGTCGAGATGGGCAAGCACGGCCAGCTCGACGCCAACGACCAGCACGTCGTTCACATCGTCGATTGGCTATGGCAATACGCCTTCGAGCAGCGCGCATCCGACATTCACATCGAGCCGCGCCGCGACGTGGGCGTTGTGCGCTTTCGAATCGACGGCGTGCTGCATCAGGTCTACTCGATTCCGATTCCGGTCCTGGTCGCGATGACCAGCCGCATCAAGCTGCTGGCGCGCATGGAGATCGTCGAAAAGCGACGCCCCCAGGATGGCCGCATCAAGACCGTCGCCCCGAATGGACAGGAGATCGAGCTTCGGATCTCGACCATGCCCACCGCGTTCGGCGAAAAGATCGTCATGCGGATCTTCACGCCCGAGGTGCTCGTGCGCGATTTCCAGGAGCTGGGCTTCACGGGCGAGGACCGCGAGCGCTGGGACAAGATGATCAAGGAGCCCTACGGAATCATCCTTGTGACAGGCCCGACCGGCTCCGGCAAGACAACGACGCTTTACTCGACGATGAAGATTCTGGCGACGCCGGAAGTCAACGTCTGTTCGATCGAGGACCCGATCGAGATGATCGCGCCGGAATTCAATCAGATGCAGGTTCAGCCCGCGATCGGGGTTGATTTCGCCAGCGGGGTGCGCACGCTGCTGCGGCAGGATCCGGACATCATCATGGTGGGAGAAGTCCGCGACCGCGACACCGCGGACATGGCGGTGCAGGCCGCGCTCACCGGGCACCTGGTGCTGTCGACGCTGCATACCAACGATGCGCCGACCGCGATCACGCGCTTGCTCGACCTCGGCGTGCCGCCCTATCTCATCAATTCGACGGTGCTCGGCGTCATGGCGCAACGCCTGGTCCGGACGCTGTGTCCCCACTGCAAGAAGCCGGCGGATCCTCCCGACGAGGACACCTGGCGCATGCTCACATCGCCGTTTGTCGCCGACCTGCCCCGCAACACGCAAGCGGCGGAAGGCTGCCTCGAATGCCGGATGACCGGCTATTACGGCCGCCTGGGTCTCTACGAAATCATGGCGCTGACCCCGGCGTTGCGCAGGTTGATCAATGCCGCCCCGGACGACGCTAAAATCCGGGAGCTCGCGTACAAGGAAGGCATGAAACCCTTGCGCGTTTCTGGCGCGATGAAAATCGCCATGGGCATGACCACCGCCCAGGAAGTCGTCAAGGTCGCCCCGCTCGGATAATCGTTATACCCACGCACCGTTCGTGCGGCCGCAAAGCCCAGCCTCGTGGGATCCTGCGGGTATACCGGAATCCAAGTTGGTTTCCTGGCCACGGTTGTTGTAAGACACCGGCCGCGCCATTCGTGAGATTTCCGCCCCGCGGTGTCAGCGCGCGTCCGATTCAAAATCCTGCGCTGCCGGCGCAGTTGGGGATGCGACCAAGCGCGCGTTTTTTCTCCGAATCCGGAACTTCTGTGTATCAGAAACAACAAAATCAGTGCGGGGTATGGTTGCCTGCTGAGTGCAGCGTAGCGGCTCTCGTTTATTAACGATGTAGTTGAAGAAGACGCGGTGACACTTTGTTACCGTCGTGCTTCCAGACGCCGTCTCCAACCATACCTCGCTGCAGATTTCCGTATTTTGCGAAAGGAGCCTTCTATGCAATGCCCGAAACTGAAAACCCTTCTCCTGGCGCTTTCGCTGGGCGCCGTTGCGGGCGCCGGCGCCCAAACCTATGGACCTGCGACGGGCGACACCAGCGGAAACAGCACCGACACGCCTGCGGCGATGCCGTTGAATTCCCCGTCGATCGCCCCGGCCCCGACCGATACCACCGTAGTCGTTCCGAGCACGGACACGGTGATCGTCCCGAGCACCGATGAAACCACTGTGATCATCGCTCCTTCCGTTCCGCCAACGGGCATCGATGCGAAGGCCGACGCGAAGTGCCGCGGTGCGGGGGTGAATTCGTATTGGGAGTGCGTCAACAGCTATAACGCCGGGCAGTAGTACGTAAGCTTGCGGTAGCAAAGGGAGCGGTTAGCTCCCTTTGTTTTGGCTCGGTTTCGGCGAGCCTGACTTGTGCCGGCAGCCGCGGCTCGATGCGGGCCGCGACTCACGTTTACAAGAGGGAGTGCGCTGCTTTTCTATTGATTTACTGAGTTTTACGGAAATGGTTGACGACCATTTCCGTCACGATGCTACCCTCGCCCGCAGCAGCGGGAGAGGGGCTGGGGGTGAGGGCTGACCTTTGCTGATTGTCAGTCATTTTCGCAAAGGTCAGTAAGTCTGCCGCAAAGCGAGCGGTGCCTTTGCCGGTCGCTTTACGCGGCCACCGTTTCATTGTGCGATTCGGTTACCTCGGCGTCGGGGTCGGAGATAGGGCGCAATTTGTCACTGCGGCAATAGAAAATGCAGCCCTCGAATCGAACGTCGTAATAAGTGCCCGGCAAATAAGTCCAGTCAGGCGCGTCGTAGGGCAACGATACGACTTCGACGATCTTTCCGACCGCGCATCGGGTTCGTGGGCTCGCCGAGCAGCTCTCCACGACATAACACAGTGTCCCGATCTTGATGATGCGCGCCGCTCCCAGCGATAAATCGGCAGGCCGACTTGGCCGTCGGCCGGTGACATCATGCCACACGATTTCGCAAGTCGTCACCCCTTCGATGCAACGGGCTTACCTATTCCCGGCCAACAGCCCGATCATCTCCCGCCCGTTGCGTTGTCCCTGGTCTTCGTAGTTGTTGTTGAAGATCACTTGCGTCATCTCGGTTTGTCGGGATAGTTCGCGCGTCAGCCGCGCCAGCTCGGCCAATTCTTCCGTGGTGTAATCGTAATTGAAACGCGCCGCCGATGAGCTTAGTCCCTTGAGGTTCCATGTGCCGTGATTGCGGCCGTGCAGGCGGACGATGGCGAGTTCGGTGTGCGTGACTTCCCATACTGGAGGAACCGTGTTCGCAATGTCGGTCGGCGCATCCACGACGACATTGACCAGCCCGCGGTGGCGTTCAAAGTCGAGCGTTGCGGCAGCGTGCTTGCCCTCGAACCAGGTCGGGTTGCGAAACTCAACGGCGAGCCGATAGCCGCCCAGCTCCCGCTGGCATTCCTCGATGTGCTTCAAATTCCTCGGGTGATAGGCGACCCAGGGCGCGAATTGGAAGTGCACAGCGACGAGCTTGCCCGCACGTTGCAGCGGCGCTATTCCTTCCCGGTACAGCCGCCACATCTCGTCCGTGATCTCGCGCGGCAGATCCTTGTAATAGACGTTCTTCTTTCCGATGGGTCCGAGCGCGGCCGCTACGTCTTTGGGCAGCACCGCAGGCGAAGTCTGATGGCCCGTAAACAGTCGGAATGCCTTTATGTTGAACAGGAAGCCTGGCGGCGTTCTCTCTGCCCAGAGATGGGCGACCTCGGGCGTCGGCATCGCGTAGTAGCTGCTATCCACCTCCACCATGGGAAACTGCGACGCGTAATAACGCAGCCGATCTTCCGGCGAATTGCATTTCGGAGGGTAAAAGCGGCCGGAGGCGATCAGCGTCTTGTCGGTCCACGATGCCGTGCCGACAAGAATCCTCCCCATCTACTTTTTCTTGCGCGGCGCGCGCGCACGATCTTGCATCTTACGGCCTCTTTATCGTCCAGGACCTATGCAAGTGTACGAGCGGTTATCGATGTGCGCGAGCACCGACCGCGAGCTCCGCCTACCCGAGATGCGGCTGGCGCATACATAAGAGGCGGCCATTGTCGACGCGGGAAACGGCATGAGGTTGCCAGCTTGGCACGCTTATCGCAGCCTCGCGGACATTTTTCCATCACCGAGGAGCGTGCGCGCCATCGTCACATGCGCGCGCATCGCTTCAGGGTCCGCGAGCTGCTCCGTGACCGCCTGCCAGAGGTAAACCATGCCTTGCTCCTGGGCACTCGTCACCGGGTCCCTTATGTCGCTCGCCTCGATTGGCTGCGGATCGTGGTCGTTCACGGAATTGAAGATAGCAGGGCGGGTGGGCAGCCGTCTGTGCGATGCCGCACGTAGTCATGGGGGTGACGGGGCTGAA
>VBCZ01000393.1 GCA_005889025.1 Betaproteobacteria bacterium | reverse complement strand
TTCATTCGCGCCAATAAGGCTAGTCGTCGCTGCTTGCGTGGTTACCCCGCGGCTTTCGGTCGTCTCGGACGCGGCGAATGCACCGTATGCCAGTAGTTACTCGGTTGCTACTCGCCTCCCGTCACGGCTTCATCCCGCCAACGCGAGGTGTAATCCGTTAATTGCCCCAGGAGCCCTGTCTTCCGTTAGCGATCACGGGGCCCTGCTGGTTTGTCCCATCCGCGTTCATGATCCGGATCCCACTCGACCCGCTGGTCCAAGAGATGCGAGTGCCGTCGGGAGACCACGAAGGTTCGTCGTCGTTGCCCCGAATGGTCGTCAGGCGGGTCAGACTGGCCGGGTTGGTCGGATCGTAGGAATAGAGCTCGTAGTTGTTGTTCGCCTGCAGTATGCCGAAGAGGATCTTGGGCGAGGGCCGCCAGACCGTGTCGATGACGCTTCCGCTCGTCGTCAGAACTTGGTGGGGATTGGTTCCGTCGGCATCCACGAGGAAGACCTGTTGGGGACCGCCGGCCGTCGCGTTGTATGCGATTTGAGTGCCGTTAGCAGACCAGCTGGGTTGATGGCCACCGTCATGCGTGAGCTGCGTCAATCCGGTACCGTCGAGATTGATCTTCCATATGCCGCTGTTGCCGAACGCGATCTGCGTACCGCTGGAATCGAAAGACGGCGTCTCTCCAGAAGCGGTCACGACCCAATGCGCGAACGGAGCGACTGAGCTCATGACGTTGACGCCGGCGTTCTGATAGACGATCAGCGAGCTGTCGGGCGAGAACTTGGGATTGACTCCCGAAACGCCCGTGTTGACGTCGGCCCCGGTTGCTCCGTCACAAATGTGAATCACCCCGGTGGTATACGCAATCCTGCCCGCGAAAGTCGCGGCGCAGCTCGTCGGTTTGGCGGCATCGCTTGGAGAAACCGCGGCCAGTGCCGCCAGCATGCAGACGAACGCGCTTGTATATTTCAAGTTAGACCCTCCCTTTTGTCGCACCGTAACCGGTATTTCGGTCATACCACTTTTCGGTTTGGAATTTGTTTCGGTTAACACTTTCCCGCTGCCTGGCCAACAACAGAAATCGATGGCGCGCAAGAACTGCGCGCCAACGCAGAAGCCGATCCTCCATCGCGTCCTCCCTGGACGGATTATGCTCTCGGGTTGAGAGAACCTACGCCGTCGGTTCCCGATGTCAAGCCGTATTTGTGGAGATAGTCGGCATCTTTTGGAGGTTGTGCGGCACAACAGTCGGCGGCCCGCTTTGCCCTTCAGCAGCGCCCGGGCGCGTCCGCGACGCTCGCCGATTCCATGAAATCATCGATGGCATCGAGGAGCCTGACCACGTCCTCCTGGCCACGCAGGTGCAGCTCGGCGGCCGTGTCATCGGACTGACGCACCCGAATCGACAACAGCGCCGGAATATCGAGGCGAAACACGTCCTCGTCGGTCGTGTCGTCGCCGACGTAGAGGGCATGTTCGCATCCCGAATGCTCGAGCAAAGCGAGCAGCGCGTCGCCTTTGTGCGGTGCCTCACGCGGAACCAGGTTCAGCACGCAATTACCGTGAATCGTCCGAGGCAGCGGATCCAGCTTGGCGGCGCGCGCTTCGAGCACATGCAGCGCGCGCTCCCTCGGCGAGGCGTGCCGCTAATGGAAGGTCAGCGAATACGTCTTCTCTTCGAGCGTCACACCGGCAATGTGCCGCCAGGGCTCGCTCTCATCACTAAGCTCAGCGAGCCACTGGGCGCACTCGGCGGCATAGGTAACAGTTGCAGCCTCGAAACCGGGCAGCCCCTCGCAACCGTGGTTTCCTATGAGGTAAGCGGGGTTGAACTCAAGCATGCGCCGCGCGTCGGCGACCGCGCGCCCGGTGATGATTGCCACCGTGCTTTTTTTCGTGAAAGCCGCAAGGCGCCGCTGCAAATCGGGCGGAATGCGCGCGTCCCATGGGCGCGCGACAATCGGCGCAAGCGTGCCATCGACATCGAAAGCGAGCAACGAGCGCGGTGTGATGAAGCCGCGCAAACGTTCCAGCCCCGCAGTCGACAGCGCGTAGCTCACTCGCTGTGCACAGGAGCTTCGCGCTGATGCTCGACGATCCGCTGAGATACCCGATGGCGCTGACGCAGGCGCGCGGCATCGAGCAGCATCGCACCCGCCCAGCGGTATACGTTGAACTCCTGGACGAGGCGACGCATGCTCCGTATGCGAACGCGCTGCTCGTCAGCGGGCATCGTCAGGGCGCGATAGAGCGCATCGGCGCATTGCTCGCCATGGTAGGGATTGACCAGAAGCGAATCGTGCAGCTCGCGCGCGGCACCGGTGAACTGCGAGAGCACGAGAACTCCCTGCTCGTCATCGCGCGAGGCAATGAATTCCTTTGCGACCAGGTTCATTCCATCGTGAAGGCTCGTGACGACACACACGTTGGCCGCACGGTAATATTCGTTGACAATCTCCGCCGGATGATGCTCCGCCTTGAGGTGAATCGGCCGATAGCCGTCGCGGCCGAAGCGTGCGTTGACCCTCGCCGCGAGCGTCCGCATCCGGGATTCGAAGTTTTGATATTCCTCGAGCGTGGAGCGCGATGGCGCGGCAATCTGCACGAATACAAACCGTCCGACGAGTTCCGGGTGAAGCTCGAGCAGACGCTCGACTGCGAGAAAGCGCTCGAGTATGCCCTTGGTGTAATCCATCCGATCGACGCCGACGCCGAGCAGGACATCGTCGGGTAGCTGCTCGATCCGAAGGACCTTGGCCCGGCAAAGCGGCACCGAAAGCTGGTTGTCGGCCCATTCCGACGGCCACTGAATCGATATGGGATAGTTTTCTACGCGAGTCAGGTGGCCGCGATACGAAATCGTGGACGATTCACGCTCGATGCGCGCTTCGAGGCAGCGATCGACCGTCTCGACGAAATTCTGGCCATGAAAGCGCGTATGGAAGCCAAGGATCGTGCTCCCCAGCAGCCCGGACAGGATCTCCTCGCGCCAGGGACAGATGCCGAACGACTCGGGGTTCGGCCATGGAATGTGCCAGAAGGTAATGATGGTCGCTTTGGGCAAGCGCTCGCGAATAAGCCGGGGCAGCAGCGCGAAATGGTAGTCCTGGACGAGGACGACCGGGTCCTCGGTGCGCGCCTCCTCCTGCACCGCGTCGGCAAATCGCTGATTGACGCGGCGATATTGCATCCAGTCGTCGGTGCGAAATACGGGACGCACGTGCGCGATATGGCAAAGCGGCCACAAGCCCTCATTGGCGAGACCCGCGTAATAACCTTCTTCTTCCTGTCGAGACAGCCACACGCGACGCAACGTATACGCGGGCTTTTCGGGAGGAACGCGCAAACGTCCGTGGCGGTCCGCGGTTTCGCGATCCGCGCTTCCGCTGCCGTGGGCGATCCACGTTCCTGAGCACGCGCGCATGACCGGCTCGAGCGCAGTGACAAGTCCGCTTGCCGGACGCTGCAGCTCCACCCCGCGGTCGGTGCGGACGTGGATGAAAGGCTCCCGATTGGAGACAACGATAATTTCATCGCCGAAGAGTTGATCGCGCAATACGCCGCGGAGCATCTCGGGGCTCCACGTTCCTTCGCGGTCCCGACCGCGGCGGTCCATATCGAGCTCGCGCAGCAGCGCGCGAAGGTCGCTTGCAAGCGGATGCATGTCACCGGAAGGCGTCTGCGAAAAAGGTTGCAGAATGCCTTCGCCTCGGAGAAGAGCGCGGGCACCGGCAACCCAGCCACGCCAGGACAGGTGAGCGATGGAAACGGTGACCAGGGAAATGATCACACCCAGGATCACGAACATTCCAATAAGGTACCGCCGCGTGTCGGCACTTCTTCGCTCGACGAAACTCATGTCGTGAACGAGGACGAGGGATCCGATCCGGTCGGTCCCCTGATAGATGGGGTGCTTGACCACGTGCAGCGGCCCCTGACGCAGTCTAACCACCGAGCCGCCCTCCACGTCGGGATTCGCGGGCGGGTTGCACCCCAGCGACGGCGGATACGTGGGGGTCTGATACCGGAGCCGATTCGTGGTATCGCAATAGGCGAGCGCATAAAGGCGCTCATCCTGTATCGCGCGCATGAAAAGCAAGTTGATCTTCGCGGCCGCGCCCTGCTCGGCAAGCGCCGGGAGCTGATCCTGCAGAGTGTTGGCGATAAGCTGCGAGCGCGTATCGAGATCGCTTACCCACCAGCGCAACGTGAGGCGGTCAACCAGCGGCACAAGGCCGTATGCAAGCAATGCGAGCGTTACTGCGAGCGGCGCGATGAAGCGCAGCGACAATCGGATCGAACGAAGTTTTTCCCGCGTGCTCATCGCGCTATGCTTTCCCCCACCGGCGATCGTAAACGACAGTATTCCCCGAGCGCGCATTCTGGTCGCGCCGATAAAGCCCGAACGGCGGGAAACGAAATGGCGGCGCGCACCGGTCCCGGAGATATCCGCGGGCGATGGCGGTCGATTCTGCGCTTCGGCATGCCGTCGCATAATAACCACCATTCGCGTAGTTATTGTGGTTGTGGCCGGCAAAAACCCGATTCGTCACCGGCGCTAGCCACCACCTGTTTGCGTGCGCGAGCAAACGTGTTCAAAAAATCGAGGCGTACACACGCACGATTTCCTGCGCGATTTTTCCTCGATTTTTTTGCTGCCTCAATGTAGGCCGGCGTCCGGGCCCTGTTAATCAGTGTAATACGGATTCGGTTGTAGGAGCATGTCCGACTCGGTCGGGCCGCGCGGCGCCGACCCAACCTATCGGGCAATCCGGTGAGAGTCAATCGCAGAAAGCGAGGCATTGTGCTTCGCTTCCTGACATCGTCAGACTTCGGCAGATTCCCGCCAGCCGTCGGGATCGATGACTTGTACCTTCGCCTCAGGCTTGATTCGCGCAAGCTCGAGGGCGTATTCGATGGCGTCGTCTCTCAAACCGAAACTCGCCAGCGAGGGGGCGAATCCCGATTCATAGATGTGCCAGCGGCGGTCATCTCGCCGCTGCACGGTGAAGAGGCACCGTCCCTTTGCCTCTTCACCGTGGTCAGCAGCAAGCCGCAGCGGGTCCTTCGCGTCACCCGACATGGAGTCGCACTTTTCCTTCGCGACCTTGTATTGCGCATCCATCTTGTCTTCCCTTGCATCGGCCATCGCAGTGGAGGACTTGCGTTTCGCTTTGGCGTCCGCGACGACCCTGACGTGCTGCGCCTTGGCTTCCTTCATGCACACATCCTTGTCGTTGCCCGACTTCGACTTGCATGCGTCCTTTGCCGCCTTATAGTCGGCATCGGCCTTGGCGACGGTCGACTTGTACTCGGCGTCGCGCTGCGCCTTGTTTGGATCGGCTGCGTGCGTGCTCGCGGCAAACATACACAGCGCCGCGGTGCATATGATCTCGGTCATGGTGAATTTCATGGATTTGTCCTTGGTCATGTGATGTTGCATACGGGTCGGCCGGGAGCTGCGCGCCAGGGCGCACCATCCGCTAGTTAAGCCGCTCCCAATCCTTCACCTGCTTCTCAGCCTCATCCCGGTTGATCCCGTACGCTTCCTGAATTTTTCCCACGAGCTGGTCACGCTGCCCGTTGATCTGCGTCAAGGCGTCATCGGTGAGCTTGCCCCATTGCTGCTTGACCTTGCCTGACACCTGCTTCCAATTGCCTTGCATGCGGTCCCAGTTCATTGCTCGCTCCATTAAAAAGATTTCGAGAAATTCGGCCGTCGAGGGCCCAAAAAAGCCGCTGCGCAAGGGACCGAGCAACTGCCGTGCCAAGCAAAATTCCCGAAATAAATTCAGGGCATTGCCGCACAGTCATCGATCGGTCGGCGCAAAAATCTGGTAATTCCTTCCTGCGCGTCCCGACCGACTGTAAATCATTCCGCAGGCTCGGCGGGCGCAAGCAATGTGCTGTATCGCTTGAGCGGCTCGATATGGTCGCAGAGCGTCTTGATGCCGACCATCATCGGTATCGCCAGCAACAGCCCCCAAGCGCCCCAGAGCATTCCCCAGAACAACAGCGATATGAAGACGGACGCCGCATTCATCCTCGCTGCCCGGCCCATCAGCATAGTTTGCAGCCAGATGCCCAGGATAATTGAAGCGATCACCGGAATGCCCCCGGCGAGGAGCGCCATTTGCGCGCTGCCGAACTGAAGGTACGAAGCAAGCCCGACCGCGGCGGCGACGAGCGCCGCCCCCAGGTAAGGGATGGTATGCAGCACCGTGATCGCAAGGCCCCACAATTCGGCGTGCTCGAGGCCGAGAAAATACAGCCCGAGGCCAGTGAATATGCCGACGGTCACATTGATGAGGACGACGACCGCGAAGTAGCGCTGGTTGAGCGCATGGATTTCCTGAAGGATGCTCAGCATGGTTTTCTGTCGCGCCAGGGGCGGTCCCGCGAGATACACCAGCTTGCGACGGAAAAGATCGCCTGCCGCGAGCAGGAAGTACGTAAGAAAAAGCACTGACGCCAGCTGACCCAGGGCGATAACGACGCTCCCCGTTCCAATCAACAGGACGGATCGCATGTCGATTGCCGGCGGTGTTTGGGAGGACGCAGCCGGTGCGGGCGTCGTAGGCGCGGCTACACCGGCCAATTTTTCAAGCTCGGTCGCCGTGCGTTTGACATGCTCCAGAGGCCCAGGCGCCGCACGCTGCCATGAGGAAACCGCGAGCCGGACCTTCTCGACCGCTCTGGGCAATTGCTCGAGCAAGGCCTCCGCGTCCGTGCCGGCACGATAAGCCGCCGCGGTTCCGGCGGCGATCAGAAGCACCATCACAAGCGCCGCACCTATCGGTCGCGGAAGGTGCCATCGCTCCAAGCGATTGACGGCCGGAGACAGCGCGTAGGTCAGCATGATGCTGATCATGAGCGGGATGAAGAACGCCGCCCCGATTCGCAAGGCGAAAAGCGCGAGCAGCAGTGCGATGACGACCAGCGCTATGCTTCGCGTGTCATGCAGCGCCTTGGGAATCTCAGTCGGCGCGCCGTCTGCGACCTTCTCGGAAGGTGCCGAGGTCTTCGAGTTTTGCCGCCTCACCGCACTATCCAAAGTCAATCCTCCCACGGCCTTGCTTCGAAAGTCTCCTATGCCGCTCGACATGCAGGCAAGCGAATGCTCGCCAAGGCCGCCGGTCTCGACGAGCAAATATCGAGCGGGAAACGCTTACATCTTTTGCTTTACTTCCTTCGCTTCCTCTTGAACCTTCTGGCCGCCGCGCTCGATATCCTTGCCGGCACCCTGAACGGTGTTACAGCCTATCAACGTCACGGTCGACAATGCCGCGAAGCAGAACAATAGTTTCTTCAACATGACGATCCCTCGATATAGTTGGTTAAGGGTGTCCAAACCACCCGCTGACATAGCAGCAATCCGCATGCCACCACGCCTGCCGTCGCCAATGGTTCAGCGCGATGCATCGACAGCTTCTGCCGTCGCGCTTCCCGAGGCTTCGCCGCCACGGGCCACCGTAGTGCGGACAAATTCCTCGGACGCAATGGATGCGACAACTTGCAGTCCCGCGACGGCGAGCGATCTGAACGCGCCCACCAGCAACGACGGTGTACGCGCGGGAGGGCATTCGCAAGTCTTCGTTTCCGTTGCGGCCGCTTTCGACGCGCCGCCGCGCCAACCCAAAATGCCTCCCACCGCCGCCACCGTCAGCAGCGTCGAAGGCTCAACCATTTTGTCGCCCAGCCGGGATTGCATCGCCGCCCACTGCCGGGCAAGCATCGCCTTGCGGGCGCTCACGGCGTTCTCCGCGGCACGGCTTGTGCGCTCGTCGATCAGCATGTCTTCACGCTCGGCCTCGCAGTTCCCTGCGCGACGCCGCGAAAAACATTTTCATCGCGATACCCCGCAACGCAAGGAACAAAACGACGCTGCAACCGGCACAGCCTAGGAGTACGACGGCAAGCGCCGCCAGCAACGTGAGCCCACTCTCGACGAGCTCGAACGCCAGCATTGCGAACGCGGCCCCTGCCGCGAAAACGGCGAAAACCGCGCTGGCGACCGCGAGACCGATGCCCAAGAGCAGGGTCTGTAGTGCGCTGTGCGCTTCGGCTGCAAGGAGGTCCGCCTCGTCGGCGACGAGCTCGCGCACGCTTGCCCACATCTCGAAGAACATTTCGCCCAGCGAGGCCGCCGGGCGCGTTTCCGCCGCGACAGGATCCACGTCAACGCGCCGCCAAGCGGCCGATCAGGTATCCCGCCGCAATAGCCACCCCGACCGCCACGAGCGGACGGTCGCGTACATAGCTCCTCGCGCCTTCGATCAGCTGCTCCTGGTGCTTTCTGAGTTGCTCGGCGTTCTGGCTGATCCAATCCGCAGCCGGGCCGGCGGCTTGCGCAACCTTGTCGACGGTTTGGTGCGCGGCCTGCGCTACGCGATCGATGGTCGGAGCAACTCTTTCGGCCGCCTTGGTCGCAGCCGTATCGATGGCTTGATGCGCCTGGCTGGTTCTGCGTTCCATCGGGTTGCCGGTCAATTCCATGGCTTTCTCCTTCGAGTTGGGACTTCCGGCCGGAGGCCGGGTCAGTCGTCAAATGAAATTCGCTTGCGCGCTAATCCCCCGAGCAAACCGCGTGCCATTTTTATATTCGGCTTCCCCTGCAATTTCGGCTCGCAGGCGGGCGGCTGCAGTGTAACTATCGCCGTGATCCGTA
>VBCZ01000060.1 GCA_005889025.1 Betaproteobacteria bacterium | reverse complement strand
GCCTCCTCGGCGTGCTGACGCGCCTTGCCATAGCGCCCTTCGAGCAGCGCTACCACCGCCGCATCCTGCTTCGTCCGCGCACGCTCGATCTTCTGCCGCCGCCGCCACTCGCGCACCGTCGCCGGAAGCTGCACCGCCCGGGTGATGAGCCGTAGAGTGAGGTAAATCAGGAAAAACCCGCCGACAACCAGGACGAGCAGCAGGTTGAGCGAGAGCTCGACTCGATACGGCGGCGAAACCAGCAACGCATACCCGGCGTTGAGCTTGACCATGAGCGCCGCAACGACCGCCGCAACCGCAAGCAGCAGAAACCAGAAGAGAATGCGCATCGCCGGCGGCCGACGAACCTAGCGCAGCGGCTTTTCGCGCGCGAGTTTGAGGAGCCGCACCGCCTCGAGACTGCGTGCGAGATCGGGGACTTCGGCGCCCATGTCGGTCGCCTGCATGAGTTTGACCTGCGTCTGAAACGATTGAACCTGCGGCGAGCGCGTGTCGAAGTACTGCTTGAGCCACGCGCTGACTGCGCCGAGATCCGCGCGAAAGTTGACCTGGTCGCGGAAGAGCAAGTCGAAGCGTGCCGCGAGAAGCCGCAGCTTCAGATTCTCGCGCAGGAAATACTGCTGCGGCGGCGACAGCAGCGGCGCTTCCGGACGGTCGAGATTCTCGATCCGAACCAGTTGCCGAAGGTCCTGCCACACCGAGCGCAGGAAACGGCGCCACGACGCCTCGTTCTGCGGCGGCGCGGGGGCGGGCGGTGCAGGCAGCCGCTCTTCCAGCGCCAGGGGAAGCGCGTCGACGCTTGCAATCGCCTGATCGAGTCTCAGGCCCAATCCCTGCACGTCGACGAAAGGCACGGCCTTCAACCGGTCCATGTCGCGCGCGAGCGCTCTGCGCAACGGAGCGAACTGCGGCCGATCCAGCCGTTGCAATTTCGAATCGGCGAGTTGCAGCGCAGCGAGCGCCGATTGCACGTTGCCCGCAAGCTGCAGCTGTTGGCTGGCGAGAACGAGAACCTGCTCGATCTCGGTGAGCGCCCATTCGTCGCGCGAAGGCGCAAGGTCCCGATACAGCGCTTCGAGCGCGGCCTGCTGGGTCTGCGACTCGGCGAGCCGGCTTTCCAGGAGCGTCGTTTTGGCCTGCGTTTCGCGCAAGCTCTCCTGAACATCCTTGAGCGCTGGTTGCGCGTGTCGAGCCACAAAGCGGCGATAGCGGCCGCGATCAGGACCAGCGCCGCGACGAGCAGCCATCGCCGGCGACGGTTATCGCGCAATGCGGACGGGGCTGAAGAGGCGGGTGCTTCGTCCGATTCGGACATTCGGGAGGAAAACGCGGGAAGCCGCGTCGATTGTAGCAGGTTGCAGGAATCCGTCCTTCATCTGGTCCGAGAGGTCGCACTCAACTAGAATGCATGCTGCATCGATGGTGCGCCCGCGCGATTTCTCTTTTCCCGTTCCGTGATCACTTTCGCCATCATCGTCGTGATAGCGCTTGCCGCATTCGGCGGATATGCGCTGGGCAGGAAGAGCGCCTACCGACCGCCGCCCGGGCCGTCGTCGGTCGAGAACCCACCCTCGCTTGCGCCGCCTGCCGGCGCTATTCCAGCCGCGGCAGCAACGTCCGATCCCGGATATGCATCGCCATCGTCAGCGACCATCGACAGCGACAGCGAACGCGTCGGCGCGGAAAAAGCGCGCATCATCCGAAGCCGCGACTCGGAGGCGGCGACGCTGCGTGCCGAGCTTGCCGATCACGATGCCCGGCAGCAGCGATCCCCGCACGACGGCAACGAACGCGAGCGGCTCGCGTGCGAGCTCGCCGACGCGCGCGCCGAGACCGCACGCTATCGTCAACTCGTCATCGACATCGAAAATCGCGCGCCACCGCCGATTCTCGCCGGCGTCGGCGAACCCGACGATCTCAAGCTCATCGTCGGCATCGGTCCGGTGCTGGAACGCATGCTGCACGGCCTGGGAATCACGCAATTTCGACAGATCGCACGCTGGACCGATCGCGATGCAACCGACTTCGACGCCAAGCTGCCGGAGTTTCCAGGGCGCATCCAGCGCGATCAGTGGATCACCCAGGCACGTGAGCTGCATCGATCTAAATACGGCGAACGTCCGTAGGCGAGAAGGCGGTGGTGAACAGCACTTCACCGGCGACAGCGCAGCACGCGACTCCCGTCTCGGGCCTGCTTCTCGTCGGTATCCTGGCGCTGGTCTGGGGATGCAACTGGCCCGTTCTGAAAATCGGCGTCAGCGAATTGCCGCCGTTGACCTTTCGCGCAGCCTCGCTGCCCTTCGCCGGGATCGGATTGTTGATCGTCGCGAGGCTTTCCGGCGACTCGATCGCGATCCCTCGCGCGCTGTGGGGGCGCGTGGCGATGCTCGCGCTGTTCAACATCGCAGCGTGGAATGCGCTGATCGTCTTCGGCGTGCAGCAGATGCCGGCAGGCCGTTCGGCGATCCTCGCCTTCACGCTCCCGATATGGAGCGTTCTGTTCTCGCTGGTGCTGCTGCACGAGCCGCTGTCGCGGCGAAAGATCATTGGCCTGGTGCTGGGGATATCCGGCATGGCCGTGCTCCTCGGCGAAGATATCCAGCAGCTGCAGCGATCACCGGCTGGCGCACTGTTTATCCTCGGCGCGGCGATCAGCTGGGCGTTCGGAACGGTCCTCCTGCGGCGGTGGAAGCCGCCTTTGCCGCAAAACACGCTCACCGGGTGGATGCTGGTGCTGGGATGGATGCCGATCGCGGTGCTGGTGCCGTTTTTCGATTCGCATCCGCTGCAGACGCTTGCGACCATGTCGGGCACTGCGTGGTTCGCGGTCCTGTACAACATCTTTTTCGCCGGTACGCTCGCGCATTGGGCCTGGTTCACCATGGCGCGGACGCTGCCGGTGGCGGTGAGCTCGCTGTCCTCGTTGCCCGTGCCGGTCGTCGGCGTGTTGTCGGGAATGGTCTTTCTGGGCGAGCGGCCGGGGCCGAGCGAGTTCATCGCTCTTGGCCTCGTGCTTGCATCGCTCGGCGCGGTAATGTTCGCGCCGGCATCGAAATCGCCGCCGCCGCCCGCGGTCCCGGACTAGGTGCGCGTGACTGTCGACGTGCGCGATGAACGCGGTTCATCGTGGCGTTGCAGGCCCGAATTCATTCGGGCGGGTCGCTGGCGCAGGCACCGCGTGCGAATGAATTCGCACCCACAGGCAGCTTATAGGCCCGAATTCATTCGGGCGGGTCGCTGGCCTCAGGCAACGCATGCGAATGAATTCGTACCCACAGGCAGCTTTGTAGGGCCGAATTCATTCGGCCGCAACACTTAATCGGGAGGGCGTGCGAATAAATTCGCACCCACAAGAGCTCGGGGATGAGTCGAATTCATTCGGGCGCGTCGCTGGCCGCAGGCACCGCGTGCGAATGAATTCGCACCTACAAGAGCTCGGCGATGAAATGTAGGCCTCGAATTCATTCGGGCGCGTCGCTGGCCGCAGGCTTCGCGTGCGAATGAATTCGCACCTACAAGAGCTCGGCGATGAAATGTAGGCCTCGAATTCATTCGGGCAGGTTGCCGGCCGCAGGCACCGCGTGCGAATGAATTCGCACCTACATAAGCTCGGGGATGAGCGTGAGCACCTTCCTCTTCGAAAACCACGCGTCGAGATTGGCCTTGCACAGATCGCCCATCGCCTGACGCGTTTCTCTCGTCGCCGAGCCCACGTGCGGCAATAGGACGACGTTGTCCATCGACAACAGCTCGGCAGGGATATGCGGCTCGGCGGCGAACACGTCGAGTCCCGCACCCTTGATCGTTTCCGACTTCAGAGCGTCGACAATCGCCCCCTCGTCGACGATGGATCCGCGCGCGATGTTGATCAGCGTGCCTTTTTTTCCAAGCGCGGCGAGCACCTCGGCGTCGACGATGTTCCTGGTTGCAGCACCTCCCGGGCACGCGACCACCAGAAAATCGACCGCCGCGGCGAGCGATTTGAGGTCCGGGATGAATTCGTACGGCACGGCCTGCGGCTTGCGTCCGGTGTACGCGATCTTCATCCCCATCGCCTCGGTACGCGCGGCGATCGCCTTCCCGATACGGCCGAGGCCCAGTATCCCGACCTTTCTGCCGCCGAGCTTCGTGGTGAGCTCGGGTGCGCGCTTTTCCCATTCCATCGCATGCACGAAACGATTGAGGCGCACGAAACCCCGGCCGGTCATCAGGATGAGTCCGAGCGCCACGTCGGCGACGTCGTCGGTGAGAACGTCGGGCGTGTTCGTCACCTTGATTCCGCGCGATTTGCAGTATGCCACCGGTACGCCATCGTAGCCGACACCGAACACCGAAATGATCTCGAGCTTGGGCAAAGCATCGAGCAATTCGGTGGCCGTGACGGTGCCACCGCCCTGCACCAGACCGCGGATCCTCGCGCCTTCGGCCGCGAGCAGGCCGGGCTTGTGGCTCGATTTATAGTAATCGTGGCACCGGTAATCCGCTTTCAGGGGATCGTAGAGAAACGGCGGCAGCGGGGCCGTTACGACAATGTCGGGTTGCATGGTTGGCCTTCAGTCTCCGGAAGCGGCGAAGTATTTTACCAACGAAGCGAGCAATCCTGCGTCGGTGGGCTCGGTCACGACGACGTTCTCCAGCGACAGCGCACGTGCCGTCTCTGCAATTCGCGGATGCGGAACAAAAGTAGCGGTCCGTACAAATCTAGCTCGCGTCGTCGCATCGAGCATTTCCCAAAGATTCTCCAGGCCTTCACTGCTGGTGATAGTAATGGCGTCGACGCGTCCTTCGCTCCACGCTTCGGCGAGACCCGCGACACCCGACGCGGGTCTCACGCGCCGGTAGCATTCGATATAGTCGACCGTTGCCCCGCGCGAACGCAGACTCGCGCCGAGGAGCTCGCGCCCGCCGTTGCCGCGAAAGGCGAGCAACGCTTCGCTGTCGGTGCCGCAATCCGGTGAGCGCACCGACGTAACACCGGCGGCGTGGAGTGCGGCCGCAGTACTCGGGCCCGGCGCAAATGCAACGATTTGCGCAGGCCAGAGCCCGGCATCTGCGAGCGCATGCTCGACGGCATTGGTGCTGACGAACACGGCGAAGTCGTAGCTCGCAAGCTCGCGTAGCGCGCTTGCGAGCGGTGCGCGATCGACCGGCGGAGCGATGACGATCGCCGGACAGATAATCGGTGTTCCTCCGAGCGCCGCGACCTGCTGCGCAAGCATGGCAGCCTGTTTCGCAGGCCGGGTGATCACAATGCCCGCACCGCGTAGTGGCCCGGGTCCGGGTCCCTGCGGCAAATCGCTCATGCCGAAAGGATCTCCGCCGCGCCTCTTGCCAGAAGGTCGGCGCCTAGCGCATCTCCTATAAGAGCGGCATCGTCTTCACTTGCCGCAGGTGCGATGCGCTCGCCGCGCAACACCTGCCTGCCGTCACGGCTCGCAACCAGCCCCCGCAGCCATAGCTCGTCATCGCGAGATTGCGCATATGCCGCGAGCGGCGTATGGCAGCTTCCCGAGAGTCGGCGCGCGAACGCGCGCTCCGCGCTCACCGCGATCGTCGTTTTCACATCCGCCAGGGGCCTAAGCGCCGCCACGAGGTCGGCGCGATCGGCAAGGCATTCGATTGCAAGCGCTCCCTGCCCCGGCGCCGGAAGGCTGTCGACGGGATCGATAAACGCCGCGATGCGCTCGGCCAGATCGAGCCGCTTCAGGCCCGCCACGGCGAGGATGATGGCCGCGTAATTTCCTTCGTCGAGCTTTCTCAGCCTGGTATTGACGTTGCCGCGCAAGGATGCGATTTCAAGCAGCGGGAAACGCTCCCGCAACTGCGCCTCGCGGCGCAGGCTCGACGTGCCGAGGCGACTCCCGGCGGGAATTTCCGCGAGCGAGCGGAATCGCGATGAAACCAGCGCATCTCGCGGATCCTCGCGCGACATGATCGCGGCCAGCGAAAACCCGGGCGGCATGTCCATCGGCACATCCTTGAGCGAGTGCACGGCGAGGTCGGCGCGGCCGTTCTCCATGGCCTGCTCGAGCTCCTTGATGAACAAGCCCTTGCCACCGATATCGGCGAGCGACTTATCGAGAATTCTGTCGCCCGTGGTGGTGATCCCGAGGATTTCAACCTTGCATGCGGGGTAGAGCTGGCTCAAGCGAGCCCCGACGTGGCGCGCCTGCCACATCGCGAGCG
>VBCZ01000392.1 GCA_005889025.1 Betaproteobacteria bacterium | reverse complement strand
GATCACGAGCAGAACGCCTCGACCTCGACGGTGCGCCTCGCCGGGTCTTCGGGCGCGAACCCGTTTGCGTGCATCGCCGCGGGGATCGCTTGCCTCTGGGGCCCCGCCCATGGCGGCGCTAACGAGGCCGCCCTCCAGATGCTCGAGGAAATCGGCGACGTGTCCAAGATCGGCGATTTCATCAAGCGAGTGAAGGACAAGCATTCCGGCGTCAAGCTGATGGGATTCGGACATCGCGTGTACAAGAACTACGACCCGCGCGCCAAACTGATGCGGGAAACCTGCTACGAAGTGCTGGAGGAGCTCGGCCTGCACGACGATCGTTTGTTCAAGCTGGCGATGGCGCTCGAGAAGATCGCGCTGGAAGACGACTACTTCGTTCAGCGCAAGCTCTATCCGAACGTCGACTTCTATTCCGGGATCGTCCAGCGCGCCGTCGGCATACCAGTGAGCCTATTTACCGCGATTTTCTCGCTCGCGCGGACCGTAGGCTGGATCGCGCAATGGAACGAGATGATCTCGGATCCGGATCAGAAAATCGGAAGGCCGAGACAGCTCTACGTCGGCGCGCAGCGCCGCGAGGTCAAGCCGATCGATCTGCGCTAGCGACGCGGCTTGCATCGATGCAGATACGATCCCATAGGGTAGCTTGAATGTGATCTCCGCTTGCACACTCCCACCCTGATCCTCCCATCGAGAGCGAGGGAGCGAATGAATCGCGCGGCGTGCGCGCGCGCCAAAAAGGATTGAAGCCATGAGCACCATGCAGGAATTTGCCCGGTCGAGCACGCTGTTCGGCGGGAACGCGCCTTTTATCGAGGCGCAGTACGAGACGTACTTGGCCGACCCGGCCGCGGTGAGCGCGGATTGGCGCGCGTATTTCGACACGCTGCGCGGCGATGCACGCGACGTCGCTCATGCGCCGGTCATCGACTCGTTCATCCAGCTGGTCAAGAACCGCAAGCTTGCCGGCGGCATGATCGATGCCGCAGCAATGCACAAGCAGGTGCTGACGCTGCGACTGATCAGCCAGTTCTGCACGCTAGGTGTGTTCTACGACGATCTCGACCCGCTGCGGCGCGCGGAGCGCCCTTACATCGCGGATCTCGACATCAATACCTACGGTTTTTCCGAAGCCGATTTCGACACTGAGTTCGACATCGGGTCGTTCAGGGGAGCGCCGAACGGCGGCAATCGCATGCGCCTGCGCGACCTGATCGCGGCGCTGCAGGAGACGTATTGCCGCACCTTCGGCGCCGAATACATGTATATGGCCGACACGCCTCAGAAGCGGTTCATCCAGGAGCGATTGGAGCCGGTGCGCGCGCGTCCGAGCTATCCGCCGGAATTTCGCAAGCACATCCTCGAGCGGCTGACCGCCGCGGAGACGCTGGAGCGTTATCTCCATACGCGCTACGTCGGGCAGAAGCGATTTTCAGGCGAGGGCGGCGAGTCGATGATTCCCATGCTCGACCACCTGATCCAGAAGGCAGGCGCCGCAGGCGTGCAGGAGACGGTCATCGGCATGGCGCATCGGGCGCGATTGAACGTCCTGGTCAACACGCTCGGCAAGATGCCCAAGGATCTGTTCGCGGAGTTCGAGGGCAAACACTCGGGCGACCTCTCCGCCGGCGACGTCAAATACCACCAGGGATTTTCGTCGGACGTCGTCACATCCGGCGGGCCGATGCACCTGACCCTTGCATTCAACCCGTCGCACCTCGAGATCGTCGATCCGGTCGTCGAGGGCTCGGTGCGCGCGCGCCAGCACCGGCGCCACGATGCGACGCGCGATCAGGTGCTGCCGGTGCTGCTCCACGGCGACGCGGCGATCGCAGCGCAAGGTGTCGTGCAGGAGACCCTCAATCTTTCGCAGACGCGCGGGTTCAAGACCGGAGGCACGATCCATCTCGTCATCAATAACCAGATCGGTTTCACGACGTCGGACCCGCGCGATACGCGGGGAACGCTGTATTGCACCGATGTCGCAAAAATGGTCGAAGCGCCGATATTCCACGTCAATGGCGACGATCCCGAGGCGTGCCTGCTCGCGGTCGAGATCGCCATGGAGTACCGGCAGAAGTTCCACAAGGACGTCTTCGTCGATCTCGTGTGCTTCCGCCGGCAGGGCCACAACGAGGCCGACGAGCCCATGATCACCCAGCCGCTGATGTACAAGCGGATCCGCGAGCATCCCGGCACCCGCGCGCTGTACGCCCAGAGGCTTGTTTCGGAAAGTGTGATTACGGCCGAGGAAGCCGAAGCGATGATCGTCACGTATCGCGCCGCGATGGACAAGGGCTACCACACCAATACGACCATCCTGTCCAACTACAAGCCGCCGTTCGCGGTGGACTGGGCGAAGTTTGTCGGAAAGCATTGGACCGACACCGCCAGCACCGCCGTGCCCGTGAAGCAGTTGAGGGAGCTTTGCCGGAAGATCACCGAAGTGCCGGCGGACTTCAAGCTGCATCCGCGGGTCGAAAAGGTCATCGCCGATCGCCGCGCCATGGGCGACGGCGAAATGCCGCTCGATTGGGGGATGGGCGAGACGCTGGCATACGCTGCCCTGCTCAATGAAGGCTATAGCGTTCGTTTGTCCGGTCAGGATGCGGGACGCGGGACGTTCTCGCATCGTCATGCCGTGCTGCATGATCAGAATCGCGAAAGATGGGACTCGGGTACGTGGATTCCGCTGCAGCACGTCAAGGAAGGCCAGCCCGACTTCGAGATCATCGACTCGGTGCTGTCGGAGGAAGCCGTCCTCGGTTTCGAATACGGCTACTCGACGTCGGATCCGAACCGGCTGGTCGTCTGGGAGGCGCAGTTCGGCGACTTCGCCAACGGGGCGCAGGTCGTCATCGATCAATTCATTGCCGCCGGCGAAGTGAAATGGGGCGCGTGTGCGGGTTGACGCTGCTCTTGCCGCACGGCTACGAAGGGCAGGGCCCCGAGCACTCATCGGCGCGGCCGGAGCGCTATCTACAGTTGTGCGCCGAGCACAATATGCAGGTCTGCGTCCCGACGACGCCGGCGCAAATATTCCATCTGTTGCGGCGGCAAATGGTGCGCGACTTCCGCAAGCCGCTGATCGTCATGAGCCCGAAGAGCCTGTTGCGGCACAAGCAAGCGGTATCGACGCTGAAGGATCTTGCCGAAGGTCATTTCCACACCGTCATCGGCGAGTGCGACCCGCTCGACGCGGCCGGCGTGCGTCGGGTGATCGTGTGCAGCGGCAAGGTTTACTACGACCTCGCCGCTTACCGGCGCGACAACAGGGTCGGCGATATAGCCATTGTCAGGCTGGAGCAGCAATATCCTTTTCCCCACGCCACTTTTACCGCCGAGGTCGGCAAGTTTCCGAACGCTCGTGAAGTCGTATGGTGTCAGGAAGAGCCGCAGAACCAGAGCGCCTGGTACCGGCTGCGTGCGTACATGCGCGCCGACATCGCCGATAATCAGGTCCTGGCATACGCTGGCAGGCCGATTTCGGCGTCGCCGGCAGTGGGCTACGCCTCCAAGCATTTGGAGCAGCAGAAGCAATTGCTCGAGGATGCGTTCGCCGCCGAGCTCAGGTCCGGCGAAATGGTCATCACGCATTGAAGTCGACTCCTGTCGCGGGGTTCGCACTGACTGAAGAAAAGCCCAAAGAGAATTCATGCGCATGGAAGTGAAAGTCCCGGTGTTACCCGAGTCCGTCGCTGAAGCGACCCTGGTCAACTGGCACAAGAAAGCCGGGGACCCAGTCAGGCGCGACGAGAACCTGGTCGACGTCGAGACCGACAAGGTGGTGCTCGAGCTGCCGGCGCCGGACTCCGGCGTGTTGACCGAAATTCGCAAAGGCGACGGCTCGACGGTGACCGCAGGCGAAGTGATCGCGGTGATCGACACCGAGGGCAAGGGCGCGCCGGCCGCGGCACCTGCTTCACCGGCGTCGACCTCACGCCCGTCCGGCGCATCGGCACCTGCCTCAGCGTCGACCGCCCGCCCGTCCAGCGCAGCGGCGCCGCCGGCGAGCGCGCCAGCGGCGGCAACGGCGCTTCCTGCCGCGCGCAAGATGATGGCCGAGCAGAATATAGCTGCGGCCGACGTGACGGGGACGGGCCGCGGAGGGCGGATCACCAAGGCCGACGTGCAGTCGGCGCCGGAATCGAAAGGCAGCAGCGCGAGGCCCGTGGCGCAGCCCGCGGCCGAGGCGCCGCGGCCTGAGCCTCTTCCTTCCGTCCAGCTTCCTGCGAATCTCGGCGCGCGGGCCGAGCAGCGTGTTCCGATGTCGCGGTTGCGCCAGCGTGTCGCCGAGCGACTGGTGCAGTCGCAATCGACCGCCGCGATCCTCACCACGTTCAACGAAGTGAACATGGCGCCGATCATCGAGCTTCGCAGCCGCTACAAGGATCGCTTCGAAAAGGAGCACGGCGTCAAGCTGGGGTTCATGGGATTCTTCGTCAAGGCGGCGGTCCATGCATTAAAAAAATTCCCCATCGTCAACGCGTCGATCGACGGCAGCGACATCATCTATCACGGTTATTTCGACATAGGCATCGCGGTCGGCAGCCCGCGCGGGCTGGTCGTTCCGATCGTGCGCGACGCGGATCAGCTCACCATCGCGGAAATAGAAAAGCAGATCGCGGACTTCGGCAAGCGCGCGCAGGAGGGCAAGCTCAAGGTAGAGGAGCTGACCGGCGGAACGTATACGATCTCGAATGGCGGCGTGTTCGGCTCGATGCTGTCGACGCCCATCATCGATCCGCCCCAGTCGGCGATCCTGGGCATTCACGCGACCAAGGACCGCGCCGTAGTCGAGAACGGCCAGATGGTGATCCGACCGATGAACTATCTCGCCCAGTCGTACGATCACCGGATCATCGACGGGCGTGAGGCGGTGCTGTCGCTCGTCGCAATCAAGGAAGCGCTTGAGGATCCGGCGCGCATGCTTCTTGATCTTTAGGCGCTACTGCGCGGCCCGACTGCTGCGTTGCCTCATTTGGCGACTGAGTCTCGGAGGCTCGCTGTACTCAGCTGTACGATCTCGCCTCCTCGCTCGCGGCGCCTTGCATCCGGGCCGCTTGTTACGCGCCTGGACCTCGCATTTGGGACAGAGTGGAAGAATTTAAGCGCAATCGACAAAGATGCCGGAAAATTTTGATGTCGTTGTGATAGGCGCCGGCCCCGGCGGCTACATCGCGGCGATACGCGCGGCGCAGCTCGGCATGAAAACCGCGTGCATCGACGACTGGAAGACGGCAGACGGCAAGCCTGCGCCGGGCGGCACCTGCACCAACGTTGGCTGTATCCCATCCAAGGCCCTGTTGCAATCGTCGGAGAACTACGAGCACGCATCGCACGCGTTTGCCGAGCACGGCATCGAAGTCAAGGAGATCGCGCTCAACTTGAAGCAGATGCTCGCGCGCAAGGCTAAGGTCGTGCGCCAGAACAACGACGGCATTGTTTATCTGTTCAAGAAAAACAAAGTCGCGTTCTACAACGGCGTCGGCAGCTTCGCCGGCAGCGATGACGGCGGCTGGCGCTTGAGCGTGCGCGGCGACAAGCCGGCTGAGCTCGTGGCCAAACATGTCATCGTCGCCACCGGCTCGAAGCCGCGTGCGCTGCCCGGCACGGCATTCGACAACAAGCAGATTCTCGACAACGACGGAGCGCTCGCGATGTCCGAGGTTCCTGCGTCGCTGGGAGTCATCGGTGCGGGCGTGGTCGGCCTGGAAATGGGCAGCGTCTGGCGCCGCCTGGTGGCGAAAGTGACGGTGCTCGAGGCGCTGCCTGCATTCCTCGGCGCCGCCGACGAACAGGTCGCCAAGGAAGCATGGAAGCTTTTTGGCAAGCAGGGGCTGACGATCGAGCTCGGCGTGAAGATCACCGCTGTTCGCGCAGGCGCAAATGTCGTTGTCGACTATTCCGACGCCGCCGGAAAGGCGGTGTCGGCGACCTTCGACAAGCTGATCGTGTCCATCGGACGCGTGCCGCGCACGGCCGGGCTCGGTGTCGAAGCGGTCGGGCTCGCGCTGGATGAGCGCGGATTCGTCACGGTCGACGACGATTGCAGGACCAACCTGGCGCAGGTATGGGCCATAGGCGACGTGGTACGCGGGCCGATGCTCGCGCACAAGGCGGAGGAGGAGGGCGTCGCGGTGGCCGAGCGCATCGCGGGACAGCACGGACACGTCGATTTCAACACGGTCCCGTGGGTCATCTACACGTCGCCGGAAATCGCCTGGGTCGGGCAAACCGAGCAGCAGCTCAAGGCCGCCGGCGTGGCGTACCGCGCGGGGACGTTTCCTTTTGCCGCCAATGGGCGCGCCCGGGCCCTCGGCGATACCAGCGGCTGCGTCAAGCTCCTGGCCGATGCCAAGACCGATCGCATCCTGGGCATGCACGCGATCGGCCCGTTGGTGTCCGAGCTGATCGCCGAGGGTGTCGTGGCGATGGAGTTCGGCGCTGCCAGCGAGGACCTGGCGCGGATCTGCCACGCGCATCCTTCGCTCTCAGAGGCAACCAAGGAGGCGGCGCTTGCGGTCGACAAGCGTTCGCTGAATTACTAAGCTGCGGGGCAAATCGGCCGTTCATGTCCGCCGCTTGATGTACGACGCCACCACACGCGATTTTCCCGACCACCCGCACGGCGCGCTGCTCGATTATCTGCGGCCCGAGCTGCATCGGCGCAATATCTTGCTCGATGCGGCGCAAGTCCGCGCGCTCGACCGGCTTCAGCGCCTTCACGACGAGTTCATCTCGTTCGTCAGAGCGCGCCGCTCGCTGTTGCGGCGGTGGTTCGATCCGCCGGTGCCGCCGCGCGGCATATATCTGTGGGGAGGCGTCGGACGAGGCAAGAGCTTTCTGATGGACGCATTCTCGGCCGCGGTCCCGCTGCGGCGCAAGACTCGGGTGCATTTTCACGCCTTCATGAAAGGCGTTCACGAAGAGCTGCGCACGCTCAAGGGAGAGGAAGATCCGTTGGCGAAGCTTGCTGCCAGAATCGCCCGCCGCTATCGACTCGTCTGTTTCGACGAGTTTCACGTCTCCGACGTCGCCGATGCGATGATCCTGGGACGGCTCTTGACGGCACTTTTTGACTCTGGTGTCGTATTTGTGATGACCTCGAACTATCGGCCCGATGACTTGTATCCGGACGGCCTGCAGCGGCAGAAGCTGCTGCCGACCATCGAGCTGATCAAGGAATGGCTCGATATAGTGCAGGTCGACGGCGGAACCGATTACCGGCTGCGCGAGTTGGAGTACGCGGCGTGCTACTACACGGCTGCGCCGGGCGCGGCCAACGCCGAGCTTGCGGCGAGGTTCGACCGCATGCGCGTAGGGCCCGACGAAGATCCGAAGATCAGCATCGAGTCGCGCACTCTCAAGGCGAAGAAACGCGCGGGTAGCGTGATCTGGTTCGACTTCGCGACCTTATGCGAAGGGCCGCGTTCGCAGATCGACTATCTCGAGCTCGCGCGCCGGTTCGCGGTCGTCATCGTATCGGACGTTCCCCGGTTGATGCCCGAAATGGCGAATGCGGCGCGGCGTTTTACCTGGCTCGTCGACGTTCTCTACGATCATCGGGTAAAGTTGCTGCTGTCGGCGTCGGTGCCGGTAGAAGAGCTCTACCGCGAGGGACCCAACAGCCGGGAATTCCCGCGGACCGTGAGCCGTCTGATCGAAATGCGCACCCACGAATACATGTCCCTGCCGCACCAGGCAGGGGAGACATCCGCCGCGCCGGCGATGGCGGCCTGACATTCAAGGACCCAGGAGGGAAACCCGTGCAGAAATTCAAGGCCTACCGGACGTTCCAAGAGGACAACAACGTCTCCAGCCGTTTTGTCGAAATGTCGCTGGACGAGCTCGATCCCGGCGACGTTGTCGTCAAGACCAAGTACTCGACGATCAACTACAAGGATGCCCTGTCCTACAACGGCGCCGGCAAGATCATGCGCAAGTACCCCACCGTGGCGGGCATCGATATGGCCGGCACCGTCGACACGTCGTCCGATCCGCGGTTCAAGCACGGCGATAAGGTCATCGTCCATGCCTACGACCTGGGCGTTGCGCACCACGGCGGCTATGCGGAATACGTTCGCGTTCCGCCGGACTGGGTGGTCAGGCGTTCGCCCAACATGACCGCGTTCGAGGCAATGACGCTGGGCACCGCCGGCTTCACCGCGGCGCAGGCTATCGAGTTGATGCAGCACAACGGCCTCACGCCGCGCAGCGGCCCGGTGATCGTCGACGGCGCCACCGGCGGCGTGGGCAGCGTGGCCATCGACATCCTCTCCAAGCTTGGCTATCACGTGGTGGCGATGACACAGAGCATCGACTTTTCCAAGATCCGCCCACTGGACCGGTCGATGTGGGCAGGCGCGATCGATAACCTCGGCGGCGAAGTATTGTCGTGGATGCTGTCGACCATGAAGCAGGGGGGTACTGTCGCCAGCGTGGGGCTCGCGGCCGACGCCAAGCTCATGACGACGGTAATGCCCTTCATTCTGCGCGGTGTTCATCTGCTCGGCGTCAACAGCGCCGAAGTTCCGATGCCGCTACGGCAAAAGCTGTGGGACCGGCTGGCCAATGAGTGGCGGCCATCGCGCGTCCAATCCAAGGTGATCACCATCGACTTCGCCGACCTGCCGACGCACTTCGACGCCTTTCTCAAGGGAATGGACCGCGGGCGCACGGTGGTCCGGGTGGGCGCGGATACCGCGGGCCTGTGATCCGCCGTGAGCGGATTCATCGCGGGACTTTGATCGGACGCAAGGCGAGCAGGTTGCCGCTCGAATAAGCTCGGGTGGCGCGACCCCCCTCTCCGACCAGGATTGAAATGTCGAACTACGCTGCGACCCACATCCGCTCGCTCGCGGACCGCGACGCCTTCTGGCGCGAGCGCGCTTCGCTGATCGACTGGCAGACGCCATTCTCTCAGGTACTGGATTACAGCCGGCCGCCGTTCGCGCGCTGGTTCGTCGGCGGGCGGTCCAATCTGTGTCACAACGCGATCGATCGCCATCTTGCGACGCGCGGCGACCAGGCGGCGCTGATTTTCATATCGTCCGAGACCGACGCGCGCAAGAGCTATACCTATCGCGAGCTCTCCGCGGAGGTCAACCGCTTTGCCGCGATACTGCGCAGTCTGGGCGTCGCGCGCGGCGACCGCGTGCTCATCTACATGCCGATGATTCCGGAAGCGGTGTTTGCGATGCTTGCGACGGTCAGGATCGGCGCCATTCATTCGGTCGTGTTCGGCGGCTTTGCCTCGGCGAGCCTCGCCACACGCATCGACGATGCGAAGCCGAAGGTCATGGTCACCGCCGACGCCGGCATGCGCGCCGGCAAGGCGATTGCGTACAAGCATCTGGTCGACGAAGCCTTGCGCCTGGCGGCGCATCCGCCGAAGAAAGTCATCATCGTCGACCGCAAGCTCGTGCCCGGAACCGACAGGGTGGCCGGCCGCGACCTCGATTACGTCGCGATCGCCGCGGAGCACGAAGGAGCGACGGTTCCCTGCGAATGGCTGGAATCGTCCGAGGCCTCGTACATCCTTTACACCTCAGGGACGACCGGACACCCGAAGGGGGTGCAACGCGACACCGGCGGCTACGCCGTCGCCCTGACTGCATCGATGCGTGACATCTTTTGTGTCGCGCCGGGTGAGACGATGTTCACCACCAGCGACATCGGCTGGGTCGTCGGGCATTCGTACATCGTGTACGCCCCGCTGCTCAATGGGTCGACGACGATCATGTACGAAGGTCTGCCGATACGGCCGGACCCCGGGGTGTGGTGGAAGATCGTCGCCGACCACCGGGTGAAGACGATGTTCAGCTCCCCCACGGCGATCCGCGTGCTCAAGAAACAGGACCCGGGTTTCATGCGCAAGCACGACGTCTCCTCGCTTCGCTATCTCTTCCTTGCCGGCGAGCCTCTCGACGAGCCGACGTCGCGATGGGTGTCGGATGCGCTGGGCGTTCCGGTCGTCGACAACTATTGGCAAACGGAGACCGGGTGGCCGATCCTGTCCGCTCAGCCGGGGATCGAGGACACGCCGCGCAAGGTCGGTAGCCCGTCCTTTCCTGTGTGCGGCTACGACGTGAAGCTGCTGCACGAAGCGACCGGCGCCGAAGTGGGTGCCGATGAAAAAGGCGTGCTGATGATCGAGCCGCCGCTCCCGCCCGGTTGCATGACCACGGTGTGGGGCGACGATCGCCGATTCGTCGACACTTATTTTTCGACCTTCCCCGGCCGGATGGCGTACTCGACCTTCGACTGGGCGACCAGAGATCGCGACGGATATTATTTCGTGCTTGGCCGAACCGACGACGTCATCAACGTTGCAGGTCATCGGCTGGGCACGCGCGAGATCGAGGAAGCGGTGCAGGCGCATCCGGGTATCGCGGAAGTCGCGGTCGTCGGCGTTGCCGACGCGCTCAAAGGACAGATTCCTATCGCGTTCGCGGTGGCCAAGGACGCCTCCGCGGTTGCCGGTGCGGCAGGCGCCGCGCGCATGAGCCGCGAAGTCATGGATACCGTCGACCGCGAGCTCGGCGCTATTGCGCGTCCCGCGGCGGTGCATTTCGTCGGTCTGTTGCCCAAGACGCGTTCGGGCAAGCTCCTGCGCCGATCGATCCAGGCGCTTGCCGAGGGCCGCGATCCCGGCGACCTGACGACCATCGAGGATCCCGCCGCGCTGGATCAAATCCGTCAGGCGCTGACGTCTTAGACGCCCCGTGCGCCGGTCGCGGGCCGGGAGCCGGTTTCGGCGTAGAATGGCAGCCTTTTCGCGCGAATCCCGCGCCCCGCGCCATTCCTTCGGTCACGCTTCCTGCTGCGCCTCCGCATGTGCCTCTCGCCGTGGTCACCCGCGGCGACGCGACCGACGGCATTCATTATGGTTCGGTTGCCGTCGTCGATGCCGACGGCCGGCTGCTGTTCGCTGCGGGCGACCCGTCCTACCTGACGACCACGCGCAGCGCGCTCAAGCCGCTGCAGGCGCTTCCCTTCACCGCGGGCGGCGGCATCGAGCATTTTGGCTTGTCGACGAGGCAGGTCGCGCTGCTCTGCGCCAGCCATTCCGGCGAGCCGAAGCATGTCGAAGCCGTCGCGGACATTCTCGCGCGCGCGTCCTGCACACCCGACGACCTGCAGTGCGGTGTGCACCCGCCGCTCTTTTATGCGGCGCTCGACATGCTTCCGCCGGCCGGAGTCAAGTTCAGCCCGCTGCAGCACAACTGCTCCGGCAAGCACAGCGGGATGCTTGCCTGCTGCCGTCAGCGCGCGCTTCCGATCGATTCGTATCTCGCCTTCGATCATCCCTTGCAAATGGATATCCGCCGCGCCGTCGCCCACATGACCGGCGTGGCCGAGCAATCGCTGGTCGCCGGGATCGACGGCTGCTCGGCGCCGAACTATGCCGTGCCGCTGGACAGGCTGGCATTTGCGTACGCGCGGCTGGCTCGCGCAGACGCCGACGACCGCTACGGCGCCGCGCCCGCGGCGCTCGCCGCGGCGATGAGCGCGCATCCCGACATGGTGTCGGGCGAGCGACGCAACGATCTCACCTTGATGCGGGCCGGACGCGGCGACTGGGTCACCAAAGTCGGCGCCGAAGGTGTGCAGGCGGTCGGCGTGCGCAGCAAGAGGTGGGGGATCGCGATCAAAGTGGTCGACGGCAATGCGCGCGGCCTGCATCCCGCGACGGTCGCGGTGCTCGATCAGCTCGGGCTCCTCGACGACGCGCAGCGCAGCGAGCTCGCCGCCTGGCGGGAGCCTCTGATCCGGAACTATCGAGGCACCGTTACCGGACGCATCGCCCCCGCGGTGCGGCTCGAGCCACGCGCCTGAATTCCAAGGCGCGCGCGGCCATCCAGGGCATTGTCTGGCAGACTGAACTTACCGCCGGGGCGGCGGTCTAGCGATGCAAGCTGCATGCCGTGGCACCGGTCCAGTGGCGCCAGACGGGTCGGCTATACTGCCGGCGGGTGTCGCGCCCACCGCAATCCGGGTGAGGCGACAATAATGAATGACTCAGGGACCGCCCGCGGATGGCTGACCGCGAAGTAGATCAGCAGCTGGTCGAGCGTGCGCAACGGGGTGACAAGCGTGCGTTCGAGCTGCTGGTCCTGAAATACCAGCGAAAGCTGGGACGGCTGCTGTCGCGGCTGGTGCGCGACCCCGGCGAAGTCGAGGACGTGACGCAGGAGGCGTTCATCAAGGCCTACCGCGCGCTTCCGAGCTTTCGCGGGGATAGCGCGTTTTACACGTGGTTGTACCGGATCGCGATCAACACGGCCAAGAATTACCTGGTCGCGATGGGGAGACGGGCTCCGACGTCGACCGGCTTCGACCATGAGGAGGCGGAGAACTTCGAGGATGCCGAGCAGCTTCGCGATTCGGCGACGCCGGAAGACGAGCTGCACGGGAAGCAGATAGCGACCACCGTCAACAAGGCGATGGAAGCGTTGCCCGAAGACTTGCGGACGGCGATTACGCTGCGCGAGATCGAGGGTTTGAGTTATGAAGAGATTGCCAACGTGATGAATTGTCCGATTGGCACAGTGCGCTCCCGGATTTTTCGGGCGCGCGAAGCGATCGCAGCCGAGCTGCGACCGCTCTTGGGGACCGACAAGGACCGGAGATGGTGATGGGTAAATTGCAGGCTGTGCCCGGCGAGCTTCAAGCCGCCGGCACGATGGATACGAAGGCGGAGGCAATCTCGCTGCTGGTCGATGGCGAGCTCGAACACGAGCGAGTCGAGCATGCCTGCTCGAGCCTGCGCGAGCCCGGATGCATTCGCACCTGGGTGTGTTATCACGTCATAGGCGACGCATTGCGCGGCGTAGCGACGATGCCCGCGGGCTTTGCGGCGCGCTTTTCCGAGCACCTCGCCGCCGAGCCGACGGTGCTGGCGCCGACGCGGGCACGGCCCACGCCGACGGCAGTGGCGTGGGCGGCCGCGGCGACGATCGCTGCGGTGAGCGTCGTCGGCTGGGTCGCACTGACCACCATGCCTGGCGGCGACGTGGGGCCCGCGATTGCAGCGGCGAAGCAAGCCGCCACGATTCGCGCTGCCGATGCAAGGCCGCGGGTCGACAACGAGTATCTATTGGTGCATCAGGAATACTCGCCGACCACCGCCATTCAGGGCGTGCGCCCCTATTTGCGCGCCGTTGCGGCCAGCGAGCCGGATGCTCGTCCGTAGTATCCCGAAGCGCCGCACGCTGGCGAGACTCGTCCGGGCCAGCCGAGGCGCCGGTCTCGTCGTCGCAACCCTTCTTTTCGTCCCGGTCGCCCTCGGGCAGGACGCTGCGGCGTGGCTGCAGCGCGCCGCGGGTGCGGCGCGCTCGCTCAACTACGTCGGCACCATCGTCTACCAGCACGGTAGCCGCGTCGAGACTTCGCGTCTGGTGCACCTGTTCGACGCGAACGGCGAGTTCGAAAAGCTTACCAACCTCGATGGCCCTGCACGCGAAGTCGTGCGCAACAACGATCAGGTGCGCTGCTACTACCCGGACGCCAAGATCGTACGCATCGAGCCGCGCTCCTTCCGCAATGCGTTTCCATCGCTGTTGCCGCAGCAGCTTTCCGCGCTCGCCACGTATTACTTTTTTCGCAAGGCCGAGATCGCGCGCATTGCCGGGCTCGAAACGCAGGCATTCGTATTCGAGCCGAAGGACGGCCTGCGTTACGGACATAAATTCTGGGCCGACTTGACGAGCGGTTTGCTACTCAAAGCGCGGTTGCTGAACGAAAAGAATGAAGCCGTCGAGCAATTCGCGTTTACCGACATCCAGATCGGAGCGCGGCTCGAACGCGAGATGATCCGGCCGCCGTTCATTTTCCTGCCTCCCGACTGGCAGGTGCGCGAGTCGCCGCCAGGCGAGGTGACGCCGCAGGAAACCGGCTGGATGGCGCGCGACCTGCCGCCAGGTTTCGCCAAAGTCGTCGAGGGTTTCAGGGTGCTGCGAGGCAAGCCTGCGCCGGTGGCGCACCTCGTGTTCTCCGACGGCTTGGTGGCGGTGTCGGTCTTCATCGAGCCGACGCCTTCATCGCCTCAGCCCGTCGGCTTGTCGCAACAAGGCGGGATCAATGTGTACAGCCGGCAGCTCGACGACCATCTGGTGACGGTGCTCGGCGAAGCGCCCGGCGCGACGGTCAGGCAGATTGCTTATTCGGTAGGCCACCGTTAGCCTTTGCCCAAGCATCCCCTTTCGACAAGGACCTCGGCATGACAGTACGAATCTGGACGTTTCTTGGCGCGCTGTTCAGCGCCGTCTCGTTCGCACCCGCGGTGGCGGCGCAAGCCGGGCGGCTGCCCGACTTCACCGAGCTCTACGAGCAGCAGGGGCCGGCGGTCGTGAGCATCGATGTGACGCAAAAAGCGCGGCGATCGGCATTTCCCGACATTTCCGAAGACGATCCCTTCTACGAATTCTTTCGCCGCTTCGGCCAGATTCCCCGGGGACAGCCGCGGCAGCCGCGCGAATTCGAGCAGCAGGCGACCGGCTCCGGCTTCATTCTTTCGGCGGACGGGTTTGTTCTCACCAACGCACACGTCGTCGACGACGCCAACGAAGTGCTGGTCAAGCTCACCGACAAGCGCGAGTTCAAGGCCAAGGTTGTCGGTACCGACAAGCGCACCGATATCGCATTGCTCAAAATCGACGCGACGGGGCTGCCGAGAGTGACTATCGGCGACCCGGACAAGCTCAAGGTCGGGGAATGGGTGGCGGCCATCGGCAAACCGTTCGGTCTCGAGAACACCATCACCGCCGGCATCGTCAGCGCCAAGGGTCGCGACCTTCCCAACGAGAACCTGGTGTCGTTCATCCAGACCGACGTTCCCATCAATCCGGGCAACTCGGGCGGCCCCCTCTTCAACATGAAGGGCGAGGTCGTAGGCGTGAACTCGCAGATCTTCAGCCGCACTGGCGGCTACATGGGCCTCGCTTTCGCGATCCCGATCGACGTGGCCATCAACGTCATCAAGCAGATCCAGGACAAGGGGCGCGTGACGCGCAGCCGGATCGGAGTCCAGATTCAGGACGTCAGCAGGGAGACCGCCGACGCCTTCGGAATGCCCAAGGCCATCGGCGCGCTGGTCAACTCGGTCGAGAAGGGCGGTCCGGCGGAAAAGGCGGGCCTCGAGTCGGGCGACATCATCCTGAAAGTCGATGCGCGTTCGGTCAATACCTCGTCCGAGCTGCCGCGCATCATCACCGCGATCAAGCCCGGCACGCGCGTCAACTTGCAGGTATGGCACAAAGGCGCGAACAAGGACGTGCCGGTCACCGTCGCGGAGCTCAAGGAAGAAGACGCGCCGCGCGCGGCGCGGCGAGCCGCGCCGGGCAAGGACAAGACCAAGCCCAACCGTATGGGGCTGGTGCTGTCCGATCTCACCGACGAGCAAAAGAAAGAACTGGAAATCAAGAACGGCGTCGCCGTCGAGGAGATCAACGGCACCGCGCGTGGCGACATTCAACCCGGAGACGTCATCGTCGCGGTGATCAGCCGCGGCGCGAGCATCGAGGCGCGCAACGCCGAACAGGTCAACGCCCAGATCGCCAAGCTCGAAAAGGGCAGCTCGGTGACGTTTCTGTTGCGCAGGGGAGAGCGGCAGTTCTATTCGACGATCAAGCTCGGCAATGGCGCCGAGTGACGCCAGGTTGACGCTGCTTGTCCGCGAATACTGCCATTTGTGCGACGAGATGCGCCATGCGTTGTTGCCGCTGGCCGCGGCGAGCGGCGTCGCGGTCGACGAAATCGATGTGGACTCCGACTCGCGACTCGCAGCGCAATGGGGCGACAAAGTCCCCGTACTGCTCGCGGGAGGCGTCGAACTATGTCACTACCGGCTCGACGGTGCGGCGCTCACTGCCCATCTTGCCGGCGCGGCGCGCTGACGCCGCGGTCGCGCCGCAGCGCGTTTTCCGCTAAAATTCAGCAGCTTCGCCGCGGCGGCCGCGCGGCCAAGTCCCCAGGGCACCGGTGTGGTGCCCTTCGCGTTTTATATGCACAACATCCGCAACTTCTCGATCATCGCGCACATCGACCACGGCAAGTCGACGCTTGCGGACCGTTTCATTCAGCGCTGCGGTGGGCTGTCCGACCGTGAGATGGGCGAACAGGTGCTCGACTCGATGGATCTCGAGCGCGAGCGCGGCATCACCATCAAGGCGCAGACCGCCTCGCTGTCGTACACGGCGCGCGACGGCGCGACGTACAACCTGAATCTCATCGATACCCCCGGCCATGTCGACTTCGCGTACGAGGTTTCGCGCTCGCTGGCCGCATGCGAAGGCGCTCTGCTGGTCGTCGACG
>VBCZ01000388.1 GCA_005889025.1 Betaproteobacteria bacterium | reverse complement strand
TCGAGCTCCTTGTTCGTCTCCAGCGCGAGCGCGGCATGGCATTGCTGCTTATCACGCACGATCTCGCCGTGGTCGCCGAGACAGTCCAGCGCGTGATCGTCATGTACGCGGGGCAAGCGGTGGAAACGGGACCGGTCCCGGAAATTTTCGAGGCGCCGAAGCACCCGTACACGCAGGCGCTCCTCGCAGCCCTTCCCGAGCACAACGCCGATCGTGCGCGCCTGAAGGCGATTCCAGGCGTGGTGCCGGGCCAGCACGACCGGCCGAAGGCGTGCCTTCTTTCACCGCGCTGCGATTACGCCATGGAGCGCTGCCGGCGCGAAGCACCGGCGTTCGCAGGTCCGATGGAGCGCAAGGTGCGTTGCCACTTTCCCCTCGATGCTGCGGGCCGCCCGACCAATGGTTGGCAGCGCGAAGCACAGAAGATACCGGCATGAACGCCGCGCCCGCAGTTCTGCTCGAAGCGCGCTCGCTTGCCCGCCATTACGTGGTGTCGCGCGGCATGCTTCGGCGCAAGGGGCTGGTGCGGGCACTCGATGGCGTGTCTTTCGTCATGCGCGAGGGTGAAACGCTTGCCGTTGTAGGCGAATCCGGTTGCGGCAAGTCTACGCTGGCGCGGCAGGTCACGATGATCGAACGGCCAACATCGGGCGAGCTCAGGCTGCATGGCGAGGATGTCGCGCATGCGGCTCGGTCGACGCTCAAGCGTCTTCGGCCTCAGGTTCAGATGGTGTTTCAGAATCCGTACGCATCGCTCAACCCGCGCAAGAAGGTGGGCACGCTGCTGGAAGAGCCGCTGGCGATCAACACCGATCTCGATAGCTCGGCGCGGCGGGCCGCGGCCCGCGCGATGATGGCTCGCGTCGGATTGCGACCGGAGCACTACCGGCGCTACCCTCACATGTTCTCCGGCGGCCAGCGTCAGCGCATCGCCGTCGCGCGGGCTTTGATGCTCGATCCGCGTCTAGTCGTTGCCGACGAGCCGCTGTCGGCGCTCGATGTGTCGATCCAGGCGCAAGTGCTGAACCTGCTCATGGATCTGCAGCAGGCGACCGGTGTCGCGTATCTTTTCATCTCGCACAACCTGCAGGTCGTGCGCCATATCGCTGATGCGGTGGCAGTGATGTATCTGGGCAAGATCGTCGAGCAGGGGGCAAAGGAAACCGTGTTCGACCGGCCGATGCATCCGTACACGCGAGCTTTGCTCGCAAGCACGCCCAAGCTGCGGTCGGCGGCGTTGCGACTTGCCGATGCAAGACAGCGCGATGGAGGAGCAAGCCGGCGCGAGCGAATCACGCTCAAAGGCGAGCTTCCGTCGCCGCTGAATCCGCCCTCGGGTTGCACCTTCCACAAGCGCTGTCCTTACGCCATCGAGCGTTGCGCCCGTGCGAATGAATTCGCACCTACAAATAACGGTCTGTAGGGCCGAATTCATTCGGCCGCGCTGGTGGAGGAAGCGGCCCGTGCGAATGAATTCGCACCTGGGGGCTTGGCCCCTCACCCCCGCCCGTTCCCAGAGGGCGAGGGGCGATTCGTGCGGCTTCGCCGATCGATCGGCGCGAGGGGCGCATCATGCCGGAAATGATCCTCGACCATTTCCGTAAAACTCACTAACGCGAAATGCCAAGCGCCGAGAGCGTCTCCTTATCGAGCGTACCGGTGGGCTGCAGTCTCTGTGCCTGCTGGAATTGGCGCACCGCGCCTTCGGTGGTCGGGCCCCATACGCCATCCGGCGGGCCGGCGTTGTAACCCCTGTCGTTCAGGGCCTGCTGAGCGGAACGAACGGTGGGCGAAGCACTCTCCTGCGCGATGGCCGTCGACCGGGTCCTGCCGGCCACCTCGTTGGCCTCGTAGTGACCGGCGTAGCCGCCGACGCCCGCGCCGA
>VBCZ01000391.1:5444-8020 GCA_005889025.1 Betaproteobacteria bacterium | reverse complement strand
TCAACATCGCCGAGCGCGCGTAATGCGCGCGCCCGCAACTCATGTAGTTCCCACAACTCGCTGCCATCCGTCGCCCTCCGCAACCGCGCGGCGACCGCTTCAGCCTGGCCACCGCGCAAGTCCAGCTCGGCTTGGGCCAGCGCGGCGAGGCGGGCGCGCACCGGGAACTGTTCGAGCGCCCCCTGCTTATCAGCCAGGGTCAGCGCCTCGCGCGCATTGTTCTCCAATCCCAAGCGCGCAGCCCAGCCCGTCGTGTACAGCAGGTTCTCCATCGTCTCAAGGCTGGCGGAGGACGGTTGTGCCACCGTCGAGGACAGTTCGGCAAGGTGCCGCGCGGCGAGATCGCGGGCGGCTGCGACGTCGCCCTGCGCCACGCGTAGCGCAATCGCGGCAGCTTGCGCGCGCCAGCGCGGGTTGGGCGTGGGAAGCTGGGCGGTTTCCGACAGCACGGCGGCGATAACTGCAGCCGACGCGTCGATCTGCCCGCGTACGATAAGTAGCGTGGCGCGCCGCATCCCGCGTTCGACTTCGTACACCGGCGCTTGGCGGCTCGCATCGTCCAGATAGCGAGCGGCCTCATCGAGCTTGCCGCGCGTGGCCAGGGCGTCACACAAGCTGAACAACATCGTGGCCGGCGATAAGGCCTGCGACGCCCGGAACTGCTGCTCGGCCTCGTCAACCTTCTCCTGCGCCAGCAGCGCGTAGCCTAGTGCGTGCAGCGTGAGGTTTCGCCACGGATGGCGCGTCGCTGCGGCCTGGATCAACGCCGCCTCGGCCCCGGCATAGTCGTGAAACAGCGTGTAGCGGAAGTTGCCGAGGTTGTTTTGACCAACGCCCTGATCGGGGTAGAGCTCGCTGTACATGCGCCAAAGGTCCAACGTGGTTTTTGGGTCGGCGAAGCGGGCGAGGTGCGCGCGGATGTACAGGCGCTCGCGTTCAGTCAGGCGACCGTTAATCGACAGCGCCTTATCCAACGCGGCGCGCGCGTCGGGGTAGCGCTGTTGCGCGTAAAGCAGAGAACCCATGCGCGCATGCGCGGTGGCAAAGCTCGGGTCGAGTTCGGTAGCGTAACCGAGCAAGCTGATGGCTTGGTCGATATCCCCCTCTCGAAGGACCTGCTGCGCGCGCGAATACGCACGCAAAGCCTCGAGATTGGCGGTAGTCACTTTCTCCAGCGGCTGCGACGTCGACTGGATTTGGATGAGCGATTCGCCAAGGCTGCTCCGAATCCCGCGTACTAGGCTATCGAGTGCAGGTAATACGTCCTTTGGGTCGTTCGCATCCTCGGTCCGCGTCGAAACGGTGCGAGCGCCGTGCGGATCGATCAGCTCGACGCTCATGCGCAGCTTATGGCCGTACTGTGCGACGGACGGGATAATTACTGCACGTGCTTGCTCGCGTAACGCGATCTCCGAACCCGTTTCGCGGTCGATACGCGCTGCGCCATCGCGCTGCATGCGCGCTAACGACTGCCGTACCTGCACGTCGGGCAAGACATTGACGAAGCGCGACTCCTCGATCCCGATCCGGAACGCGGTGCCCAACGCGACATCGAGCGTCTTGTCGGCATTCACATTGACGAGGTCTCCCAGCACCACCCAGTCGCGCTCATTAAACGCCAGTACGCGTTCACTATGGATCGACACGTACACAAGTACACCTGCCGCGATCACCACTGCCAAGGAAGCAACCGTCAACGGAAAAGGCCGACGCCATAGTGGTAATGCTCGCCACGCCTTGGGCGAATTCGGCGGGGCGCGCATTGGCACCCCGCCGGCCTCGCCGACTTCGAACACGGCAATCGGATCTGGTAGTCCTTTGAAATGATACTGTCCGTGAAGTATCCAGCGGATGGTTTCAGCTTTCGTCCCGAGCTCGCGCGCTCCCCGTTCCGCGAGCGCTTTGGCCACGCCGGTCATCAGGATCTGGCCGGGACCTGCCAGCGCCATCAACCTCGCAGCGACCGGCTTAGCCAAGCCCTCCACTTCCATAGCTTTCGCGCCCCGCGCGACGTCGGCGGGCGCGTTGTCCCACGTAATGATGTCGCCGACATGAATACCTACGCGCGCGCTCAGCGAGTGCTTGGACTCCTTCGCGAGCGCTCGGAGTTCATGCTGGTACTCAAGCGCGAAGGCCACCGCTTCGATCGGCCGATCGAACAGTACGAGGAAACCATCGGTCTTGTCGATCTCGCGTCCGCCGTGATGCTCCATCGCGGCTCGTGCCATCCGATCATGCTTGCGCAACAACTCGGCGGCGGCCCGGTCGCCGAGGCGCTCGACCAGGCTGGTTGAATCGATCAAGTCGCAAACGAGAAGCGTGCGGAGCAACGCCCCGGACGGATTGCTGCTTGGCTCGCTCTTGGTCTGCAATTCTTCCGTGGTCACGTGGGACTTCCGTGGGTGTCGTACCGGGCAATTATGCAAGACGCGGCCCTGACTGGCGAGCGCTTCTGTACCTCCGGGGGCAATGGTGCCCTAGTGCGCCACCACCACCTGCGCCAAAAGCAGCAATTTCTGCCCAACGGCGGACCGCTCGTTCACTTCCAGTCGCGCGTACACCTGCTTCACGTGCGA
>VBCZ01000391.1:0-5252 GCA_005889025.1 Betaproteobacteria bacterium | reverse complement strand
GTCATGAATGACTTCGCGCCGTGCTGGCTTGTTGGTATGCCCGGCAAGGAGCTCCTCGCACAGATGTTGCACGAACAATTCTACGGCCTCGTGTTCTTTGAGCGCCTGACGTGGAGACACTTCGGCTAAAGCGGCAAGGCGCAGCAAGCGATGCCATGTCTCGGGCGCGCTGATCATTGCGCCGGCGACGCTGACGATGCCGAGGTCTTCTTCGACGACAACGGCTGCATCCTTGGAAGGTGAAGATGGCGCGCTTACGCCGAGGCCGGTTGCAAGATACCGGAGCAGGGAGCGAAGCGTATCCGCGCTTTCCTTGTCGAACGGTTTGTCGGCGACTCCCCGATAAAAGCTGATCTGAGCCAATGGCCTAGTGCTGTCTTTCAGCACACCGTAAAGGACGTGGTACGCGTCCAGCCTCCGCATGACGTCTCGGAAATAGTCCGTCTTCTGTTCGGCCCGGCTGAACGAATGAAACGAAATCGGATCGGCGCTCTCCGCCCGGCGTCGGAACGCGTCTGAAAAACTCTCCGCTTTGACCGCGTAGTGCCTCTCGTAATACGCCGCCATCGCGTCCGGCGGCAGCATGCGCTCGGCGTAGAGGCTCGTCATCTCCCCGAGCGCATCGACCAAGAACACCCCGGCGGAATGTGACGGAATGAACTTGCGCAGCTCCGGCATGAGGCACTGGGCAACCGTCTGAGCTGGCAGTCCGAGAGTGCACAACTTTCGGATAAACGCGACGTCACGGACGCGGGGCATGACGCCGTTTCCGGCGGATTGCTCGCGTTTTCTCACCCATTCGAGTGGCGATCCGCCTTTGGGGTCCGACTATCGTCGCATCCATGGAAGACAGCACGTTGATCGGTCACAAACAGGGCAGGTTGGGCGCTCTTCCGAGCTACTTGAGCCAAAGCGTAACAAAGGAGCACGTGATGAACAAGACAAGAAAATGCACCGCCGGCACAGTCGCGTTCTGGATCGCGACGATCGTTTCGATCTCGCTGTTCGGCCTGTTTTCGGCTTGGGCGATGAGCGAGCTTGGTCCCGAGCAACAGGAAGCCATCGCGGCGATAAACAAGCCTTGGATTTCGGCCCGGAGAGATCCGGCGTTCGTTTCAAGCAAGCCGGACGCTGCGGCAGAGCGCGGGACAACAGGAGCACGACCGGTAACAACCTCGATCGCGACCAGGCGTTAACCAAACCTATTCTTTGCGAGGTCGCGAGCGATCGAATCATTGGGTAACGAGGATTCCGGTGTGACTGCGAACACAAAACTCACCCAAGTAGGAGAGTTTTTTAACAATCGGAGCCCCTACGCTTCGACCACATCTCGGGAAAGCACCATGGCAACTTACGCGCAATTTCGTTCTCTCCCACCGCCTCGACAGACGCAAGTGCAGCGCCATTTACTCCACGATACGAGGTCGCATCATGATGATCCAGTTGCTCCAGTTCGGGCTCCTGCTGTTTGCCATACGCAAATCATGGTGCGAGCGCCAATTGTGGATGCTGGCGGCAACCGTGAGCAGGCTCTTGCGACGTTGGACTTTCCACGCTGTCTTGGCAACGCAAACGGCCAGGGCAAAGTCGGCTGTATCGCGGCGGGGCGGGCGCGCCCAACTCAGAGTGGTGATCCTTACCTTGGAGCGCAAGTACTGGCGGGCAGCGAAAGCGACATCGACAGGCTTGACCTCGACTCTCCGGTCTCGGAGGAGGCAGCAATTATGAATGCGCATTGCCGGCGAAATACCAAAGCGTCCGCGGCGGCAAAGCACGGGCAACATGCGAACGGAGGCATCATGAAGGATCTGACTCGCCTGGCGTTTGCGCTGCTGCTCGTGACAGTCGACCGTCTATACGGGAGTTGTGCTGTCGACTCCGAACCCAGTTGGCACCGACATCGGATACGCGTTCGCAGGGCAGGTGGAACGGTTTGCCGATAGAGGAGCGAAGCCCTGGACGGTCCTTACCGTGGGCGCTCAAATCAACGCCGCCAATCACGCGGGAGTCAATCAGATCGCCTTTGGAATTGCGACCGAGGCTTGGGCGGATTTTGGCAGCTTCTACATGCTGACCGGCATCGAGGCCACGACGATCAACCGCGAGCCCGACAACCCGTGGCGGAAGATCAGCATGTGGTCGACTTTCAAAAACCGGTCCGATGGCGAGTACTTCTCACCGCCCGCGGATCCCGCCAACATGAACTCGCAGCGCTGCGCGTCGAGAGCCAGCTCGGAACCGGGTTCGAGCGCGGCATCGTGTTTGCGCAGATCAGCCTGCATCCTCGAGAAACCTGGCCCGGCCCGTGGCGATCGACTTCGCGGAAATGGAGGAGGCGGCGGTTGAAGGCACCGACGTGATGCGCTTCCCCGACGGCTGCAGCGTGGTCTACCTTGGTCACGGCAAGCTCGGGACAAGGTGCGACAAATGAGCGCATTTTTCGTGCGCCATGAAGTGCCGTACGGACAAATCTGTCCGCTGAAATGGGGTCCCTGCTCAGACTCGCCATCCCTGGATGGTGGCTGAGATGACACCGCAACCAGCCGATCGGTGGCGCGGTTTTCACATTCATCAAGCACTAAACACGAAGGTTGCTCTTGTCGTGGCCCTGTACCGCTTGCAATCCCGGCTACGTTTTGAACAAAATCCGCCAGAAATTTTCCGGCAGTCCACGACCCACAGCGGGAAGCACATTTAGCAGATGATGCTCGGATGTGCCTTCTTGCCCTTCGGTTGGCCGCAAAATCCTAGCGCCTCTTCCTCCAGTCGGCCCGTTCGACGGGCTGTTCTTTCCCTCGGAGATGAGCACCTTCGCCGACCTAAGACGGGCCAAAATTTGAGTCCTCTGTGTCCTAACGCACAGACACCTACCCAGGCTGGGTGCACCGTAACCCTCGAAGTCGTCAAGGGATGGGAACGTGCTCATTTACAGCGCGCTCCCTAACATAGTAATACGCTCGGCCGGAGAGAAAAGGGAGGTGCGGTATGGCGCATGTCTCGCGTGTAGCGCGGCGCATATTCATTGCGCTTCTGCCCCTTACGCTTGTACTTCTTGGGGCTGCACCCTTTGGTGCGAAAGCGTCGAACGTTCAGTTTGTCGGGACTGCCGCCTATTCGTACGCAGGCAACAGCGTAGTCTTGACTGCCGACAAAGTGGAGAATTTCGATTCTTCCGGGTATTCCGGGACATTGAAATTGGAGCTATGGGCGCTTGCCGCCCCCTACACAAGTGGGTCAGTCACGGGCTACAAACTTGCCGAGTACACATTAGGTCAACTTTCCGCTGGCTTCTACTACTACAACATCAACTCCGGTTCGATCTTCTTCTCGTATCCACCAAATGGGACATGGCATTTCGCGATGTTCGTGACCGAATACGTGGCGTCACCATTAAACGGTGGTTACGTATTCGATGACTGGATCAACTTCTCTACGCCAGTTGTCATCGGACCCTCGACTCCCACAGGTTGGATTGTGGTGGAACCCAAATGAATCAGGCAGCGGGTACGCCCTCGATTACAAACACGGCGTGCTAGTTGTTACGGTTTACTCGTACACACCAACCGGCGCCGCGCAGTGGTATCTAGCTTCGGGCCCGCTGAATGGATACACGTTCTCGGCCACGCTTAACAAAGCGATTGATGGGCAGTGCATCTCTTGCCCGTACAAGCCATTACTGCTGAACGGAAACGACGGGACAATCACAATTACGTTTTCCTCGGCTACCTCGGCGACGGTTTTCCTGCCGGGAGGGCGGACAACACAAATCCAGCCACAGGCGTTCTAGGGAAAAATGTGAGGACAACACAGGAGACCGTTGGAGCATGTGCGGATGGAGCTGCGCCTCTCGCCTCAGCCGATATATCTGCTTGACTCCACCCGATTGGGGCGTAGTCTTGCGTAGTTAGTCGAAGTCCGGCAGTACCCTTGGGGAGGGTGGACTCTATGGGAGGCGGCATCCGGTGCTTGCTGCGACGAAATCGCGCGCATCGGTGCGTCGCTCCAGATGCGTGGCGCCGGCAGTGGTGTCCGACCTGGTGCTGCCGGGGGCCGAGTTGCTCAGTGCGAGAGAGTGCCTGTGAGTTGGATCTGACCGGTCCCGGCTCCGGTCGCGGGATCGATCGTCTCGAAGCCCTGGAGGGTCCCGGAACCGGTGGCATTGGCGTTCCGGCCGGTGCCGCCGTATATCACGTACGCACCGGTGATGACGCCTTCCGGCGAGAGAAAGCCATAGTAAGTCGCCCAGACCTGGTCCCCGTTCACCGCCGTCAGCACCACATGGCTGGACGAGAACGCGTACGACGTGAACGTCGGCGGCAGCGGATTGATGCAATCCGTCGATGCGAGCATGACGGCGCCCAGCGAAGTTGCCACGCCCGTTCCGGAAATCGTGCCGACCAGGAAGCAGGGCGGCGAGCCTATCGGTGCGACCTGCTCGGAGAACAAGATCGTCGCATGGAAAGGAGCGTTGGTCGGACTGGCGCTGATCATGGGCGCGAACAGCCCGATGACGAGCGCGACGCACAGCAGCTGGAACCGGTGCAGCGAAAGATGACGCATGGTGAACTCCTGACGTGGAATGGAGTGAAGCACTCTTTCAATCCCGACGTGGGATCGTGGCGGGAGACCACCGTGATAACGACGTTCGCGATGGCCGAGCCAATGTACAGTATCAGATGCAGGGCGTCCACGACTCAATCCCGGAACGCGGCGTTGTCGAGTCCAAAGCAGGCGAACCCGGGTAGCGGGAGGCGCAGCGTATATGCAGCGCGACGCGGGCCATCAGGCAATGGCGGATGTGATCGACCTGAATCTGTTTCAGTAAGAAGAGCCGCGAGTATCGAAGGGCGCGCGGCCGCGCGCCCTTCTTCTTTCGGCACGGTTCGCTCCAAGATGAAGCACGTGCCCGGATCCGGTTCCGCAGATCTTTCTCTTTTTTGTTCGGCCTGACCCGATAATGCGCAAATGACGTTACGGCACGACCGCCGCGTTGGCTTGGCTGATCGCCAATGCGGCTTCCTGCGGCAGCAGGAGCCGTTGCGCGACCAGGCTGTTCGCCGCCGCCGTGACCTTGGCAACGAAGTCGGCATGGGTCGGATAGCGCTCTGCCAGCGAAAGACGCGGATCGCCTGCCGCGATGCGCTGCGCCTGCGTGCGGAAGAACGGGATGTATCCGCCCGTCAGGTCACATGAATCGCCTTCGCTGAAGCCCGCCTTGCGCACATTCCAGCCGGTATATGTTCCCGTGGGTA
>VBCZ01000390.1 GCA_005889025.1 Betaproteobacteria bacterium | reverse complement strand
AAGCCGACCACGGCCGAGACGCCGCAGATGCACCCGACGGATGTCGCCGACCGGGCGCAGACGCCTCCGCCTTAAGATCGCTTTCGAATCTACCCGCTCTTGAGGCCGCACCCAAGCCCGGCGCGGCTGATGATGCGCGCCGGAAGTGATCGCCCGGATGGGCTTCCTCGACCTGACTCACCAACTCCTTGACATCGCTGTGCTCGACATCGGCCTCGTCCAGCTCATCATCGGCATCCGCCGCGGCACGGAGCGCCGGATAAAAAATCTCCTCTTCGATCTGCACGTGGATGCTCAGCGCCTGGCAGATGGCTTGCGCGGCCTGCTCTATGCCTTCGTCGTCTTCGCTCTTTTTCTGTTTCTCGAACTGATTGAAAAGCTTCTTGACCTCCGCATGATCCGTTTTCAGCAAATCGAGTGCGGTTTGACTCCTTGTGCTGCGCGTTGTGCGTGATGCTGTTCTGGGTATGGTTAAATCTACAGCGGTTAAGGACGTCAACACGCCGCGCTTTACAGTCGCGCGAGGCGGCCGAGCAGATATCCGACGACCAGTGCGCCCGCGACCGTGGCGATCGGACGCGCGCGAATCGATGTGCACGCTGCTTCGGTGAGCTTGTTGGCCTTGTCAGGAATGTTCGACGCCCACGTCGCCGCCGAGGTCGCGGCATCCGCCGCGGTGTTGACCGCGCGGTGCGCGGTCCCGCTCAGGCGATCGACCTGCACCGTCGCTCTGTCCGCAACCTTATCGACCGTTTGGTGTGCCGCCATGGCGGCACTCTCGACCCTTGCGCCGGCGGGAATGGGATTCGAGCCGCCCGGAGGGCTGTTATTGCCATTGCCGCTTAGCGTCGTGCTTCGATCCATGATGTGTCCTTTCGGGAAAATTGACGAAGAAACCGACCAGACGTGACAGGCACGTCCGAGTTCGTACTATCGGCGTTCTGTCGCGAAGCCACTATCGGACTGCGTCTGATTTCGCCGTAGGACAGCGCGAGCGATGTAGGAGAAATTCCTAATGAGGCTCTCGTGCCGTCCTAGGCGAAAAACAGACACGCGCCGATGGTTGAAAACCCGGTCTCGGGCCATTCTTACCGCACCGTGGGAGCCGCCGCTAATTGCCGCTAATTCATTAGCCCATTAGCCGCAGTCCTTGGAGCTTGAAGCGGCGCCGCGGCTGCGATCAATTTTTTGCGGAAAGGACCAAGTAATGAAATCAAGACTTCTTCAGACCCTGCTCGTCGCATCGTTTGGAGCAATGGCGATCACGGCAACCGCCCAGAACGCCACGCCGCGCGACAACCCGGCGGGCACGACTGCGAACCAGATCGCCCCGCAAAACGGGACCCAGACAGGCTCCAGCAGCACCGTTCCTTCAGGGACCGGCTACGGTACATCGGGGACGATGACTACCCCCGCAGCGACAGGCACGATGACCACGACTTATAAGCGACTGTCCGACGCTGACATGCGGGCGTACAGGGAAGGACGCTTGGCGTGCGATCGTCAGCCCGCGGGCGCGGCCCAGGAAACGTGTCGCACGCAATTCGCCGGCAAATGGGCGAGCGTCGATCCGAAATGTCAGAAAGTCGCGGTGGGCGCCGCCCTCGACGAATGCCTGAAGGGGTCGGACCACGCCAACTAATTCGATTCACCCATTCGCGACGCGCGTCTTATAGCGCGCAAGATGTCGCGAACCGGGCCGCCCTTCGGGGCGGCCCTTTTTTGCTATCTAGCAGTGCGCGCTAGTCATACCAGATCACGCAGCGTGATCTCCAGCTCACGCGGCTTTTCGCCTTCGAGCCTGACCCGCACATGCGTGCCGCCCGCCGCCTTGAAGCGCTTGCGCGCGTTGGCGAGCGTCCAGCGCGCGGTGGGTCTGCCGTCGATTGCCACGATCACCTCGCCTGCCGTTACGCCTGCCCGATCCGCCGGACCGCCGGCGACGACATCGAAGACTTCGAACCCACGCTCGGTCTGCTCGAGCCACATGCCCGAGCGGTCGGCGACATCGGGCTGCTTGTACGCCGCGTTCTTCTCGAAAAACAGCTGCTGATGCGCGTAGTCAAAGGTGATGTTGAAGCGGCTCAGCACGCCGTAGCCCACGTTACCCGCGATATAGGCATCGGCGAAGGCGCCCTTCTCCTGGCGTGACAGATACGCCACCGGCTTGTCCACCTTGACACCACCGAGTGTCAGCGACTGCGCCCGGGCGAGCAGCGAATACACGCGACCGCCGACCCCGGCGCCGGACACGACGCGGACTCTGGGATCGAGCTTCTCGACCAGGCCATGCTTGTCCACGAACGGCGCCGCGAGGTCCAGCGACGAGCGGCTGCCGGTATCGATGTCGAAGGCGCCGGGGATCCCGTCGATCGTGCCGTCGACCTCGGGAACGTGGCCCTTGAACCGGAAAGGCACGCGGGTCCCGTGGCCCGCGTATTTGAATTTCCGGGGATCGTAGAAGATCGCGCGCGAGCGCTGATAGTCGATCATGACCGGAAAGCGCTTGAACAGCTCGTAGCCCACCAACCCCGAGAAATTATCGAGACCTTCGACTCGACGCGCAAAATCGCCCAGATCGAGCGTCGAGAAGACTTGCGACTTGACGACGATGCCGCCGATCTCGAGTGTATCGACCTTGGTGACGGCGACATCCTGCTTGCTCTCGCCGACACCCGAGCCCCCGAGCGCGCCTTCGGCCTTGAGGCCTAGTTCGCGTGCGACCTTGGGCTCCAGGATGTTCGCGCCGCCCGAGTCGAAAAGCATGAGAAACGGGCCTTTGCCGTTGATCCGGACCTCCAGGTAGATGTGTCCGTTGTAGACCTTGAACGGCACCTCGACGCTCGCCTGCTTCGCGGGGAAAATATAGTCGGCCGGAGGTGGCGACGGCTGCGCGAAGCGCGCATCGTCGAGCGGAACGTTGAACTCCATCGAATCGACGGTGAACGTCTGATCGTATTTGGGATCGCCGTGTGAAAAGCGCAGCGCGAATGGCATGCGTACGCCGTCCACCTCGCGATAGTCCGAATACGTTTCGATACGCGTCTCGGTCGCTTCGCGTTCGCTCAGCCGATCGATGAGATTGGTTTCGCGGTTGACCCACAGCTCGAAGCTGCGTCCCCCCGCCGGCAACATGCGCAGCACGTCGTATTCGCGGCCGTCGATGCTTTCGCGGCGCAAGTATTCGACCTTTCCCGGAATGCGATCGGGGTACCAGAACGAAAACGTCGTTCGATACGCCGCGCTCGTCGAGGCTTCGATCGAGTCCTGCGTTGTCTCGGCACGCGATTGACCGGACTCGTCCTGCGTCCACATCAGGCTGCCGTCGTATCCTTGCGCGCCCGACAGGGGGCCGAGCTTGTAGGTGCCGTAGGTTCGGCCGGTGCGAAGATCGTCCCATTGCTCGGCAATCCCGGACAGGCCGCCTGCGCGGAGCACTCCGGTGACGTGTCGCGTCCTGAGACGGTCCCATGCCTCTGCGCCGGTCGCGGCCTTGTAGCGCGCGAGAATGGCCTGTGCGTCCTCGGCTGCCGATGCGGCTGCCGATGCGGCCGCCGCCTGCGCCGGCACAGCGGCAAGCAGCGACAGCAGCAGACATGCCGCATGCAGCATCATCTTTTCCATTGTTAGCATAATGTTGAAAATCGCGAATCGACCATGCGAAGTCGTCGCCGGGATGACTTGTCAACAAGCGGTCAACGGACCTAGCTTCGAGGGCGGGCACCATACCGCCCGCTCGACAGGGACGTCCAACCTACGTCAGCGGCGAATAGAGGCGGCTGCTCTTGGGAACGCCGGCGAGCAGATATTCCATCTGGTCGGCCAGGATGCGACGATTGCGCAAAATGAAATGCTCGTGCCGGTTGGGCACATAGGGCACGTACAGCAAAGGCATGCCGGCCTGATCGGGCGAGCGTCCGCCCTTTTGGGTGTTGCAGCGACGGCATGCGGTCACCGTGTTGGTCCAGGCATCGCGCCCGCCGCGAGACACGGGCATGACATGGTCGCGCGACAAATCGCGCACCATGAAACGATGGCCGCAGTACGCGCACAGCTGACGGTCACGGGCAAACAGCAGCGCGTTGGTGAGTCCGGGGACGTGACCGTACTTCGCTGCGCCGCTTCCTTTGATGGCGATGATCAGCTTGGTCGCGATGCGCGAACGCTCGCCATTTCGCTGATAGCCGCCGCGAAACTCGCGCACATATTGACCGACCGACCACGCCACGAGCTGCTTGGCGTGATAGGTCACGGCCTCCTCGAGCTCGACCCAGGCTTGCGGCAGCCCGGCCATATCGACGGTTAAAACCAGCGGTTCCATGTCACTTTCGCGTTCAGCGGCCCATCCGCGATATGCGCCAGGGCACGCAAGAGGGGCTATCTTAGTGTGTAGACGCAAATTAATCAAAGGCCTGCACCCCGAGACCCTTTATCCTTTCGCGTACACGCTCGATTTTATCGAGCGATCGGACGCACGTTTGCGTGCTGCTACACTTTCCCGCCATCTCGAAGTCAAGACTCCTCACGCGCCGAAATGATCGCTAAAACCCGCGTCCTCCTTGCCGCACGGACATCGCAATCGGGCGCTTGGCGATGGCCCCTCGCGCTTGGCTTGGCGATCGGCGTCGGCGCCTGCGGGGGCGGTGGTAGCGGGTCGAACAACGACACCACACCGCCGCTTCCCGACCCGCAATTCCGCGTCACCGCGACTTCGCCGTTTGCGGCGGGATGCGACGGCGTACCGGCAATGGGCACGCTGTACATCAACGCCGAAGTCGAGCCCGTGATCTCGGTGAATCCGCGCAACCCGAACAATCTCGTCGGCGTGTGGCAGCAGGACCGGTGGTCGAACGGTGGTGCGCGCGGCCTCGTGAGCGGCGCATCGCTCGATGGCGGTCGCACTTGGGTACAAGGCATGGCTGCCTTTTCACGCTGCACCGGCGGCAGTGCGGCCAACGGCGGCGACTATGCGCGCGCGTCGGACCCGTGGGTGAGCTTTGCGCCCGACGGCAACGCTTACCAAGTCTCGCTTTCGTTCAACGGCGCCGTGCTGGCAGCGGGATCGTCGAGCGCGATCCTGGTCAGCCGCTCGACCGACGGCGGCATGACCTGGGCTAATCCCGTCACGGTGATCCGCGATGGAGCGGCTTTCTTCAACGACAAGGACTCGATAACCGCAGACCCCACCGATGCGCGATTTGTCTACGCGGTGTGGGACCGGCTCGATAGCGCGACGCACGGGCCGAGTTACTTCAGCCGAACCATCGATAGCGGTGTCTCGTGGGAACCCGGTCGCGCGATCTATGATCCGGGCCCGCTTGCACAGACGATCAACAACCAGATCG
>VBCZ01000389.1 GCA_005889025.1 Betaproteobacteria bacterium | reverse complement strand
GGTGTGAACGAAGCCTCCCTGCCTGTCTCGGCTGTCGACGGTCCGCTGCTGGCCGTCGGCGAAGCGTGGGATGGCGCGTCCGGCTCAGCGCCAGTGAGCGCCGACTCGGGCTCCGGATTCGAGGATTGGGCCTGCAGCGCCGGCTTATGCTCGGGTATCGGCCCGCGACCGGTGCGATCACCTCGCGCTTCGTTCCGATCGCCGCGGTCACGACCGCCACCGCCTCCCCGCCGGCGATCACGACGGCGCCGACTGCCATCCGGGTTTTCTCCGGCGTGGGCTGCTCCCGGCGGGCCTTGGGCAATCAGTGGAACATTGGGGTCGACCGGGGCGCGTGCTTCCTGCTGCGCGCGTGGCTCCCGCGGCTCGCGTGGCTCGCGCGGGGGTCGTTGCTTCTGTCCGTCGCGCTGTCCGTCGCGGGCCGCGACGCGGCTGTGGTGGGGATCCTTGAACTTGCCTTTGCTTCTGCGGCTCGCGCATTGCGTCGCGCGGAGTCTCCCGTTTATCTTCGCGGCGTTCATCGCGTTGCCCGCCGCGCCCGCCGCGGTCCGGGCGTCCGCGTCCGCGGGGCTCACGCGATGGCTCGGTGCGAGCCGGAGGGGGGATCACCTCGGCGGGCTTGGAACGGAACCATCCCAACACCTTGTTGAACCAGTTTTCCGGCTGCGTGACAACGACAATGCGCTCGATGGGCATCGGCGCAGGCTGCCCGGACGTGATCCCCTTGACCATGGCTTCCTGACGCGGCTCCTTGGCGTCTTCCTGTCTTTGTTTGAGCGGATCTTCTTCTTCGGGCCGTTCCATCATCGTGAACGACGGGGGCAGAGGCTCTGCCTGATTGAGGTCGTCGTGGCGCAAACGCTGCACCTTATAGTTCGGTGTTTCCAGGTAGGTATTGGGGACGAGCACCACATTGACCTTGAAGCGCGCCTCGATGGTGTGGATCTCCGCCCGCTTTTCATTGAGCAGAAATGTCGCGACGTCCACGGGCACCTGCGCGACCACTTGCGCGGTGTTGTCCTTCATCGCTTCTTCCTGAAGGATGCGCAGGATGTGCAACGCCGTCGATTCGGTGCCGCGTATGTGACCGATGCCGTGGCAGCGCGGGCAGGGAATGTACGCGGATTCGGCAAGTGCCGGACGCAAACGCTGGCGCGACAGCTCCATGAGGCCGAAGCGGGAGATCTTGCCCAGCTGCACGCGGGCGCGGTCGTATTTGAGCGCTTCCTTCAGGCGATTCTCGACTTCCCGCTGATTCTTCGCGCTCTCCATGTCGATGAAGTCGATGACGATCAGGCCGCCCAGGTCGCGCAGGCGCAACTGCCTCGCGATTTCCTCGGCGGCCTCGAGGTTGGTATTGAACGCGGTCGTCTCGATGTCTCCGGCCTTGGTCGCGCGCGCGGAGTTGACGTCGACCGACACCAGCGCCTCGGTATGGTCGATGACGATTGCGCCGCCTGACATGAGCGGCACCTGACGCGCATACGCGGTCTCGATCTGATGCTCGATCTGAAAACGCGAGAACAGCGGAACGTCATCCTTGTAGAGCTTGACGCGAGACACGTTCGCCGGCATCACGTGGCTCATGAACTGCTGAGCCTGTTCGTAAATCGACTCGGTATCGATGAGGAGCTCGCCGATGTCCGGTTGAAAGTAGTCGCGAATCGCGCGGATCACGAGGCTCGACTCCTGGTAGATCAGGAACGCGCCGGACTGCGTTTTGGCAGCGCCGTCGATCGCCTGCCACAGTTGCATCAGATAATTCAGGTCCCACTGCAGCTCTTCGAGCGAGCGCCCGATGCCGGCGGTGCGCGCAATGACGCTCATTCCGTTCGGCACGTCGAGCTGGGCGATGGTGTCGCGCAACTCGTTGCGATCCTCGCCTTCGATACGTCGCGACACACCGCCGCCGCGAGGGTTGTTGGGCATCAACACAAGGTAGCGCCCCGCAAGCGAGATGTATGTCGTCAGCGCGGCGCCCTTGTTGCCGCGTTCGTCCTTGTCGACCTGAACAATGAGCTCATGGCCTTCCTTGAGCTGATCCTGGACTCGGCCCTTGGGGCCTTCGCCGTCCCGGAGATACTCGCGGCCGATTTCCTTGAAGGGAAGAAATCCGTGGCGGTCGGCGCCGTAATCGACAAAGCACGCTTCCAGGCTGGGCTCGATGCGGGTAATGACGGCCTTGTAGATATTGCTCTTGCGTTGCTCCTTGTTCGCCGATTCGATATCGAGGTCGATCAGCTTCTGGCCGTCGACGATGGCCACCCGAAGCTCTTCTGCCTGGGTAGCGTTGAACAGCATGCGTTTCATGAGTATTTCCCCAGCGCCGGTCCGGGCCGGGTCGTGCGGCGGGTGAAGCGGAACGCCCTTTCGGACGTTTAGACTGAAGCGGCGGGCGACGACAAAGGCAACCACTCAGGCAGCAAAAGTTGCCTGGCTACGAGAAGTCGGATGCGGATATATGGCATCGGGGAGCGGCCGCTCATCGGAAGTACAACCCGGATGAGAGCGTGCCTGTCTCGGGAGCGTGGTGGTGATTTTTCGTTTTCGCTCAAACAATCTGATCGCTGCATTTCCTGCGTCTTCAGGGACCCGCCGTGCGGGCCGGGCGATGCATCGTGTCGCGCGCCGCGCGTCGTACCGCTTACTTCGGCCACAGGCCGGTGCGTAGACTGCGCTATTCCATTAACATCGCTACTTTCGCGGGGTTGCAATGCCCGCACGGTGAGCCGAGTTAACCTTTTTCCCCTTTTTCGGGGCCATTGAGCGGGCGGCTCCTGCATTTTCGGGTGTCGCCATCGCCTGAGAAACCGCCGCTCTAGACGACGCTTTCCCGAGCTCTCGCCCACGGTTGCTTGCTGCAATTATAAGGAAATGAAGGATTTAAGCAAGGACGCGGTCAATGAGCTCACCGTGGACGAGACGGGGCAGGGACAGCGAATCGACAATTTTTTGATGCGAGTCCTGAAAGGCGTGCCGAAAAGCCACATCTACCGCATCCTTCGAAGCGGCGAGGTCCGTGTCAATCGCAAACGCGCACGCCCGGATGTCAGGCTTGCGGCGGGAGATTTGCTGCGCATTCCGCCCATCCGAACCGGCACGCCATCCAATGGCCGCGAACGGCTCGCAAAGCCGGCATCATTTCCGATTCTTTACGAAGACGACGCGATCATTGCGGTCGACAAGCCGGCCGGGCTTGCCGTGCACGGGGGCAGCGGCATCGCATTCGGACTGATCGAACAATTGCGGGCCAGCCGTCCGAACGCGAAATTTCTCGAGCTCGTGCATCGCCTTGATCGCGATACGTCGGGGGTGCTTCTGATCGCAAAACAGCGGGCGTCGCTGGTCGCGCTGCACAAGGCGCTGCGAGAGGGCCGCGTCGACAAACGATATCTCGTGCTCGTCAAAGGGAAGTGGCGCGACGCCAAGAGGCAGGTCGAGCTCCCATTGACCAAGTTCCTTACCTCGGATGGCGAGCGGCGTGTGCGTGTCGAGCGCGATGGCGGCAAGACCGCGCGAACCGTGTTCTACCTGCGCGAAGCACGCACCGGAAGCGAGCCCGCGATGACCCTGCTCGAAGCAGAGCTCCATACGGGGCGCACACACCAGATCCGCGTGCACCTCACTCATCTTGGGTTCCCGCTGGCCGGCGACGACAAATACGGCGATTTTTCGTGGAATAAAACGCTCGCCCGCCAAGGTCTCAAGCGGATGTTCCTGCATGCGTGGAAGCTTGCGGTCGCACATCCAACCGAAGCGCGGCAGCTGCTGCTGGAAGCGCCGCTTCCGGATGATCTCCAATCGTTTCTGGCACGCGTCGATGCGCCACAGCGCGCCATTGCGTAATCTGCCGCGCCGCTATCGCCTTCTGGCATTCGACTGGGACGGCACCTTGGTCGATTCGACGGCTCTCATTACCCAGGCAATTCAGCAGGCATGCCGCGACGTCGGCTTGACAGCACCGGCCGACGCCGCCGCGAGACACGTGATCGGCCTTGGCCCACACGAAGCCATCCGCCACGTCGCGCCGCTCCTCGACCCGGCGCGCCATGCCGGTTTTTCCGAGCGCTTTCGCGTGCATTATCTCGCGGGCGACGCCGCCATCCCATTGTTCGATGGAGTGCGGGAAATGCTGGAGGAGCTCGACCAGCGCGGTTTCCTGCTGTCGATCGCAACCGGCAAGACCCGTGCGGGCCTCGCGCGAGCGCTTGCACAATATGGCATTGCGCATCGATTTGTGGCGTCGCGCTGCGCCGACGAAGGTTTTCCCAAACCCAACCCGGACATGCTGCTGGCGTTGATGGAGCGCGTAGGAGTCGACCCTGCGCAAACGCTGATGATCGGGGACACGTCGCACGATCTCGAGCTCGCGCGCAACGCCGGCGCCAGCGCCTTGGCGGTCGCGTACGGCGCGCATTCCCCCGATGCTCTGGCAAGGCTCTCGCCGGTGGCAACCGTGCACTCAGTTTCGGAATTGCGATCGTGGCTCGCGGCGAACGCCTGATCTGTGCCGCAGGCGAGCTCGTCGAAGGCGGTTCGGGAGTGCGGTTCGAAATCGCGCAGGGGGGAAAGAGCCTGGCCGCTTTTGTCGTGCGTTGGCGAGGACTTCCGCGCGCGTACGTGAATGAATGTCGACACCAGTCGAGCGAGCTCGATTGGATGCAGGGCGATTTCTTCGACGAGACCAAGCTATACTTGATTTGCGCGACACACGGCGTGCTCTATACGCCCGATAGCGGGATCTGCGTCGCCGGCCCCTGCCGCGGAGCCCGGCTTGCTCCGTTGGAGGTCGTCGAACGCGAAGGCAAAGTGTTCTGCATCGAGGAATTCGAGGAATAATGGACGACAACTGGGAACGGCGAGTTCTCGAGCAACTCGCTTCCGAAGGCCTTCGCGAGCAGCGTCTGGCCCGGCGCTGGGGAATCTTCTTCAAGCTCCTGACATTGGGGCTTCTCTTTCTCGCGGTTCTGGCCGCGCTGGGAACGCTCGCCGGCAGCGAGAAGATATGCCTCGACAAATGCACCGGGGTTGTCAATATTCAGGGTGCGCTGGAGACCAGCAGCCGCGCAAGCGCGGAGAACGTGATCGCCGGCCTGCAGGCTGCGTTCAAGAACAAGGGAACGCGCGGTGTCGTGCTGCGTATCAACAGCCCCGGAGGCAGCCCGGTGCAGGCGGGCGAGATCAACGATGAAATCCGGCGTCTGCGGGCCAAATATCCGAACACGCCCATCTATGCCGTCGTCGAGGAAATCTGTGCTTCGGGCGCGTACTACGTCGCGGTGGCGACCGACCGCATTTACGTCGACAAAGCAAGCCTCATCGGATCGATCGGCGTGATTCTCGACGGATTCGGATTCGTCGGAACGATGGACAAGCTCGGCATCGAGCGGCGCGCCCTTACGGCGGGAGAGAACAAGGCGTTTCTCGATCCGTTCTTACCGTTGTCGCAGACACAAAAACAATATGCGCAGCAAATGCTCGATGAAGTTCATCAGCAATTCATCGCCGCGGTGAAGGAAGGACGGGGCGACAGGCTCAAGGATTCGCGCGATATTTTTTCGGGGCTGGTCTGGAACGGCAAACGCGGAGTCGAGCTCGGCTTGGCCGACGCCCTGGGCAGTGTCGAGTATGTGGCGCGCGACATCATCAAAGCCGAGGAGTTGGTCGATTTCACTCCACAGGAAAACATCGCGGAGCGCGTTGCGAGGAAATTCGGCGCTACAATGGGCCGCAGCTTTGCGGCGATGGCAGGCGGGGCTTGGGGATGGCGGTGATGCATCGGCTGCGCCGCCCTGAACGACTTATCAAGCCGCGCAACTGCAATTGCTTCGTGACAGGCGGATCAATTCGCTGATGAAATAAAAATGAATTGATCGTGGGCCTCAGTGGCTCCAGGCTTGGCGGCGAAGACTTCCTATTCCCGTGCGCGCGGAACGTGCTCAAGTCCCTCGATTCGATCACCTGCACCAACGCCGCGTTCCGCGAACCAGCCCTTTTTCATCTCGAGTGCATATTGAGCGGGACCCCGCGACGGATGAGTGGTATCGGTTTGCGGCGACATGTCCTCGATGTTGAGGATATGGCCGTCACGGCCGATAAAAGCGATCGATAACGGAATGAATGTGTTCCTCATCCAGAAGGCAAGCGGCTGCGGGGTGCTGAAGACGAACAGCATCCCATGACCTTGTGGGAAGCTCTTCCGCGGCGCTTGTTGCCGCGCTCGCCAAAAAGCAGATCAGAAAAAGTACTCGGCAGGATTTCATTAACCGATCTGCCCTTGCGATTCCACCTCTCGCGGCATGGGGCCTCGCGACGAGCAGCTACGGTGACTTATCCCGCCGTTACAACTCATAGTTTTCCGACTCACCTCGCAAGGCAGCTTCGATCACCGACCGGTCGAAGCGAGGAGCAAACAGAGCGATGAAATCGAAGACGAACCCGCGAAGGTAAATCCCTCGCCGCAGCGCAAGACGCGTCGTGCTCGCGGAGAAGAGATGGGCCGCGTCGATCTTGTCGAATTGGGTGTCCCGCACCGGGTCGAAGGCGAGCTGCGCGACGATGCCGACACCCAGGCCCTGCTCGACATACGTCTTGATCACGTCGGAATCGAGCGCAGTGAGGACGACGTTGGGTTCGAGTCCCTTGGTGCTGAATGCGGCGTTGATTTGCGAGCGTCCGGTAAACGTGTAGTCATAGGTGACGATCGGATAGCGCGCGAGCGCCTCGAGCGTAAGCGGCTTGACCTTTGCCAACGGGTGGCCTTTGGGAACGAGCACGCAGCGATTCCACGTATAGCAGGGAAGCGTGACCAGCTCGGGAACGTCGGCAAGCGCCTCAGTCGCAATGCCAAGGTCCACTTCGGCGCGCACGGTGTTCTCGGCGACCTGCATGGGATTGCCCTGACGCAGCAGCAGTCGCACCTTCGGATAGCGTTCGGCGAATCGCTTCAATACCGGAGGGAGAACGTAGCGCGCCTGCATGTGGGTCGTCGCGATCGCCAGCGTGCCGGTGTCCTCGCTCTTGAACTCTGCGCCGACGCGTTTTAGATTATTGAGTTCCTGCAAGGCACGCCGCGCTGTGGCAACGATCACTTCGCCGCCAGCCGTAAGCGCCGAGAGGCGCTTACCCTGGCGGATGAAAATCGGGACGCCGAGCTCGTCCTCGAGCTGGCGGATTTGTTTGCTGATTCCGGGCTGCGACGTGAAAAGTGCGTCGGCGGCAACCGAAACGTTGAGACCGTGGTCGACGACTGCGCAGAGATAACGAAGTTGTTGCAGGTTCACCGAAGTCCATATAACTCTGCGTTAACATTGGGGCGAATTATATAATGAGAACACCATGCTACGCCGCGCTGACGGCCGCGTAGCTCTCGCAGAGTCCCAATGGCGCAGTATTTTTCTGTCCATCCGACTAATCCGCAGACCAGACTCTTGCGGCAGGCGGCCGCGATTCTGCGTGCAGGCGGCGTGATCGCGTATCCCACCGACTCGAGTTACGCGTTGGGATGCCGTGTGGGCGATATCGCCGCGGCGCAACGCATTCGCGCATTGCGCGGCATCGACGACAAGCATCATCTGACCCTGGTGTGCCGCGATCTCGCCGAAATCGGACGTTACGCGATTCTCGACAACTGGCAATTTCGCATCGTCAAGCAGGGCGTGCCCGGCAGTTACACATTTCTCCTGCCGGCTAGTCGTGAAGTTCCACGCCGGCTCAAACACCCGAAGCGCAGCACGATAGGCGTGCGGGTCCCCGACCATGCTGTCGTGCAGGCACTGCTGGCCGAGCTGGGCGAGCCTCTCGTTTCGTCGACACTGATACCCGCGGGCGCCGTCGAGCCCCTCAACGATCCCGAAACTATTCGATCGCGCTACGAGCATTCGCTGGAGCTGATCGTCGATGCCGGTGCGTGTCCGATGCAGCCGAGCACCGTGATCGATCTTGCGGTCTTTCCTCCGACTATCGTCAGACTCGGTCGCGGCGACCCGCATCGTCTCGGACTGGAAGCAGCGACCGCGTGGTGAATACGCTTAAGCTCGATCGACGGAGCAGTCAAGAAGGGAGCGGGCGGGGCTTATTCAGAGGTTCGCTAACTGGTAGAATAGCGACTTGATGGATTTGTCGCTCGCGACCATCGTGCTATGGGCGGTGCCGGTGGTCTTTGCGATCACGTTGCATGAGGCGGCTCACGGATACATCGCCATGCTTCTTGGCGATCGCACCGCTTTCATGCTCGGCCGCGTTACGCTAAACCCGCTGAAGCATATCGACCCGGTCGGGACGATCGCGGTACCCGGATTCCTGATTGCAGTATCGGTGCTGACCAAAGCACCTTTGCTCATTTTTGGCTGGGCGAAGCCCGTCCCGGTGAATTTTGACGCCTTGCGCAACCCGAAACGCGACATGTTCTGGGTCGCAGGCGCAGGCCCGACAGCGAACTTCGTCATGGCTCTTGCATGGGGAATTCTGCTGAAGGCGACGCGGCCCGATGGCGCGTTCCCCAGCGATGGATTGCTTGAAATGTCCGAAGCAGGTGTACAGGTCAACTTGATGCTGATGGCGCTCAATCTTCTGCCCATACTTCCTTTGGATGGTGGGCGAATTGTCGTAAGTCTGCTTCCACGCTCGCTCGCCAACGGCTACGCGCGGCTCGAGCCTTATGGGTTCATGGTCGTCGTTGCGCTGCTTGCGACCGGCATCCTCGGCGTTCTGATGCGCCCGCTGTTGTTTGGCGGGCAATATGCCATCAGCGTGCTGCTCGGCTTGTAGCGCTCGCGCACCGGAATTCGCCGCGCATGTTTGCTGACCGCGTATTGTCGGGCATGCGTCCTACCGGGCGCATGCACATCGGGCACTATCATGGTGCATTGAAGAACTGGCTCCGCCTGCAGGAAGAGTACGAGTGTCTGTATTTCGCTGCAGACTGGCATGCGCTGACGACGCATTACGAAACGCCGGAGCATATTGAAAATAGCGTTTGGGATATGTTCATCGACTGGCTGGCGGTGGGTATCAACCCTAACCGGGCCACGATTTTCATTCAGTCCCGCGTCATCGAGCACGCCGAGCTCACGCTGCTGCTGGGGATGATCGCGCCGGTCGGTTGGCTGGAGCGCGTCCCAACGTACAAGGAACAGCAGGAAAAATTGTCCGATCGTGACCTCTCGACATACGGATTTCTGGGATATCCCGTGATGCAGGCGGCGGACATTCTCATTTACCGTGCCAACATGGTTCCGGTGGGGGAAGACCAGGTTTCGCACCTTGAGCTCGTTCGCGAGCTTGCGCGCCGCTTCAACCACATTTATGGTCGTGAGCCCGAATTCGAGGAAAAAGCCAAAGCGGCCGTAAGGAAGCTCGGCTCGAGGCGCGCCAAGCGATACCAGCAGCTCAGGACTGCGTTCCAGGAGCAGGGAGACGACGCGGCGCTGACGGCGGCTCGCGATATGCTCGATGAAGCGCAAAATCTGGCGCTTGGCGATCGAGAGCGCCTATTCGGTTATCTCGAGGGCACGCGCCGCATGATCCTTCCCGAGCCGCAGCCGCTCCTCACCGCGAACCCGAAAGTTCCAGGTATCGATGGCCAGAAGATGTCGAAGTCATACGATAATGCGATCTTCCTGCGCGAAGATCCGGCGTCAGTCACCAAGAAGATTCGCACCATGCAGACCGATCCGGCGCGCGTACGGCGTTCCGACCCCGGGACACCGGAAAAGTGTCCGGTATGGCCCTTGCACCAGATCTATTCCGATCAGGCGACGCGCGATTGGGTCCAGAAAGGGTGCACCACCGCAGGCATCGGCTGTCTGGACTGCAAGCAGCCGGTGATCGACTCGATCATTGCCGAACAGGCGCCGTTTCATGAGCGTGCGCAGAAATACCTCGATGATCCGTCATTGGTCCGTGCGATTGTCGCCGATGGCTGCGAGCGCGCGCGCAAGCTCTCCGACGAGACCATGCGCGACGTCCGCGAAGCGATGGGGCTCGCCTACACGTGAGCGCGGACCGCTCGGAGCTGGCGATGATCGATCTTGCGCAGGCTGCGGGCGCGCCGGTGGCGAGAATCTATGGAGAGCCGCTGCTCGAGCTTCCGCATGATCTCTATATTCCGCCGGAAGCGCTGGAGATTTTTCTCGAGACCTTCGAAGGACCGCTGGATCTCTTGCTGTATTTGATCCGGAAGCAGAACATCAATGTTCTCGACATTCCGATGGCGGAGCTCACCCGCCAATATCTCGGCTACGTCGAGATGATGCGCCGCACGCAGCTCGAGCTCGCGGCGGAGTATCTTCTCATGGCGGCTGTCCTTATCGAGATCAAGTCACGGCTGCTGCTGCCGAAGCCTCCGGCACAGACTGGCGATGAAGGCGACGACCCGAGGGCCGAGCTGGTTCGGCGTCTTCTCGAATACGAACGCATGAAGGCGGGCGCGCGGGCGCTGGACGAGATGCCGCTTGCCGAGCGCGACTTCGCGCTGGTGCGGGTCTGGCTGGACAGGGTCTGCGCGGCGCGACTGCCCGAGGTCCACGCGGATGACTTGAAGGCGGCGTGGGCCGGATTGGTTGCGCGAGCCCGGGTCAATCGCCATCATCTCGTCACGCGCGAGCAGTTGTCGGTGCGAAGTCAGATGATTCGACTGCTGAAATTCCTCGAGCCGGGACGCTTTTTCGAGTTCAGCATGTTGTTCGACGATCGCGTCGATGTCTCTCGGCTGGTGGTGACGTTTCTCGCCATACTCGAGCTCGCCCGTGAACAATTGCTCGAAATCGCACAGGCGCAACCCTATGCGCCCATCTACGTGCAACGTCGCGGCGATCCCGCGTTCGCGCTGGAAGCCGACACCTCAACCTGACAATGGATGAACTGAAACGCATCAGGTCGATTCTCGAAGCCGCGTTGCTCGTCGCGGGCGAGCCCTTGGCGCTGCCGCAGCTGTCGAAGCTCTTCGACCCGCCGCTGGAGCCGGACCTCGTACGCAAGCTGCTCGACGAGTTGCATGCGGACTGGGCCGAGCGGAGCGTCGAGCTTGTGCAAATCGCAAGTGGCTGGCGGTTTCAGGCGCGTCCGGAAATCCAGCCCTACATCGATCGGCTGTCACCTGAAAAGCCGCCGCGCTACTCGCGCGCCGTGATGGAAACGCTGGCGATCATCGCCTACCAGCAGCCAGTAACGCGGGGCGACATCGAAGCGATTCGCGGCGTCGCAGTTTCGACGAACATCATCAAGACGCTGGAAGACCGGCAATGGATCGAGGCGGTCGGGCATCGTGAGACGCCCGGCCGGCCGGCGCTGTACGCCACCACCAAGACATTCCTCGATGACTTAGGCCTGCGTTCGCTGGCCGAACTGCCGCCGTTGGCGGAACTCGACACTTCCCACCTTCTGGAGCTACCCGATGCCCCCGCAAAGGCCGCCGAGGCCGAACTCGCGCTCGCGAGCCCGATCCTCGACCAACCGGCACTCGCATCCGGCGACCTCGTCGCCCCCGACGCGCCGGACGGACGATCGAAATCGTCCAAATCAGCCCCGACGTTCCACTGAGCCCGTCTTCACCGAGCCGCAGCGCCTGCACAAAGTGCTTGCGCAGTGTGGTTATGGATCGCTGCGAGGGCTCGAGGAGCTGATCATCGCCGGTCGCATCACGGTCAACCGCCAGCCGGCCGAGGTCGGCCAGAAAGTCGGCCCGAACGACCAGATCCGTATCAACGGCGAGTTGGTGCGCCTGCGTTTTGTCGCGCCGCGCGTGCGCGTCCTGCTCTACCACAAGCCGGCGGGCGAAATCGTGAGCCGATCCGATCCGGAAGGCCGCCCCACGGTGTTCGACAAGCTTCCCAGAATCGGCGGAGCGAAATGGATCGCCGTGGGCAGGCTGGATTTCAACAGCGAGGGATTGCTCATATTTACGACATCGGGCGAGCTTGCCAATCGCCTCATGCACCCGCGCTACGAGGTCGAGCGTGAGTACTCGGTACGCGTCATGGGGACACTTTCGCCCGAGCAGGAACGGAAGCTCCTGGAAGGCGTCGAGCTGGAAGATGGCGTGGCCAAGGTGCTGTCCCTCGCGGACGGCGGCGGTGAAGGGGCCAATCATTGGTACAAGCTGACGCTTCCCGAGGGGCGCAACAAGGAAGTGCGTCGGATGTTCGAGGCGGTCGGCCTGATGGTGAGCCGCCTGATTCGCACGCGGTACGGCGTGGTGAGCATGCCGCCCCAGCTCAAGCGTGGGCAAACCCAGGAGCTCGAGCCGGACGAGCTCGGGCGCTTGCTCAAGGCAGTGGGCATGCAGTCAGGCGACTCGCGCAGCGAAAGCGGCGCAAGTACGGCAGGAAAGAATACGCATGACGATCATCGAGAGGGCGTCGAAACCGATGTCGACGGCAATCGCGTTGGCGCGCCGCCGCTCGAGGATATAGAGATCGACGAGGTCGACGGAAATCGCGCGCCGCCGCCCGCATCGACGCAAGCGCACCGTCCCGCGGCGCGGGCCCGGAATTTCGTTCCCGGCGCCCCCAATCCAGGGGGGCGGCGCGGAGGCCGAGGGGGACGCGGCGGACGTGGCGGGCAGGGCGCGCCGAGCGGAGGACGCCGCTAACCGAACAGGGCTAGAGGGTCCGGTGCATGATCAGGACCGGCACTGCGCCGAGCTCGCGGTGCCGGAACGCGCCGGGGACTTCGCCGACGACCGCGAAGCCGTATTTCTTCCATAGGCGCACCGCCTGTTGGTTGCTGGCGACAACAAAATTGAACTGCATCGCGGTGAATCCGCGTTTGCGTGCAGTAATCAACGAGTGCTCGCACATGCTCGCCGCCACCCCGCGGCATCGCGCTGCAGAATGCGTCATGTAGGCACAATTGGCGACATGATTTCCCAGCCCGGGCTGGTTGGGCTTAAGCGAGTATGTTCCGACGATTCGGTCTTCTTCCTCCGCGACGAACGGTTCCGCGGGAGCGCTCATCCAAATGCGGCGAGCCTCCTCGGCGGTCGTCTCCGGTCCGTAAGCGTACGTGTCGCCGGCTGCGACGATCGGCTGGAAGATGGCCCAGATCGCCGGGAAATCCGTTGTTCTCGCGGGCCGTATTTTCAACATGTCTTCGTCGAGCGCGTCAGCTCCCGCCGAAGCGCGGTGGCCGCTTTTCGATGAACGCACGGATTCCTTCCGAGAAGTCGTCGGTCGCCGCGCACGCGCCGAAGCTGATCGCTTCCGACTCGAGCTGGGCCGAAAGCGTTTGCGACCACGACTGGTTGAGCAGTCGCTTGACGTTGCGCATGGCCATCGCCGGCCCGCTGGCGATCGTGGCGGCGATGGCGGAGGTTGCGCTCTGCAGGTCGGCCGCGGCGACAATGCGATTGATCAATCCAAGCCGCAGCGCTTCCCGCGCGTCGAAGCGCTCTCCGAGGAGCAGGATTTCCATCGCCTTCTTCAGCCCGACCAGACGCGGCAGGGTATACGAAGCACCGCCATCGGCCGTCAACGCGATATGCCGATACGCCGATGTGAAATAGCTTGTGTCCGCGGCGATCGCCAGGTCACACGCGCACATGAGAGACATGCCGAACCCCGCGACTGCGCCGTGAACGCTTGCGATGACCACGTGCGGCATCCGCTGCAGGTTCTCGATGGCCGCGTGGATGCGGCAAACCATCCGGGTGAAATGAACCTGACGCTCCGTCATCGGAGCGTCAAGCTCCTCGGCAAACGACTTGATGTCGCCGCCGGCCATGAAGTGCGCGCCCGCGCCCCGAAGCACGATGCAACGCAGACTGTCGTCCGCGGCGAGTTGCGTCGTATGCGCAACCAATGCATCGCTCATGGTGAGGTCGAGCGTATTGAGCGATGACGGCCGGTTCAGCGTGAGGGTCGCGATCGGGCCATCGCGATCGACGAGCACTGAATCATGGACACGCTCAGTCATGAATTATCTGCGGCGCCGTCGCGGAGTCGGGACTCGCGCGGGCGAATGCCGGCTCCTTGAACGGACTTGCCGATTCCAGCTCGTTCACCGTCCGGGCGACATCACCGCGCTCCTCGCGGACGAACGCATCGATGGCACGCGCGAAATCCGGATCCGAGACGGCGTGCAGCGAACGTGTCGTCACCGGCAGGAAACCGCGTGCCAGTTTGTGGGAACCTTGCGCGCCGCCTTCAAAAAGCTCGATACGCCGCTCTATGCAGAACTCGATGGCCTGGTAGTAGCACGCCTCAAAATGAAGGCCCGAAATGTGCGACAGTGTTCCCCAGTAACGGCCCCAAAGCGTGCCGCCTCCGTAAAGATCCAGGGCCGCGCAAACCGGCTCGCCGCCGAGCCTCCCCATCACCAGAAGCACGCTGTCGGCCAGTTCGGCTCCCAGGCGCAGAAAGAATTCCAGCGAAAGATAAGGCGTTGAATGGTGTTCGCGATAGGTCTTGGCGTAGCAGCGGTAGAAAAACGCCCAATCGGACGCCGTGGCCTCGCGGCCGGGGACGCGGCTGAATACGACGCCTGCATCCGTGAGCCTGCGCCGCTCCTGCAGAATTTTCTTGCGTTTGGCGTGATTCATCGTCGACAGAAAATCGCCGAAGTCGCGATATCCGGGATTGGCCCAGTGAAATTGAATACTGTCGCGGCGAATCATCCCGGCGCGCGTGCAGTCTGCCACCTCGCGCTCTTCCGGAAACAGGATGTGCAGCGAGGACAGGCGCTCCTCGGCCAGCAGCGACAACGCCTTTTGCAGCAGCATCTTCCGCGTCAGGGCGTCGCGAGCGATGAGGCGCGGTCCCGTCGCCGGGGTAAATGGAATCGCAGCAACCAGCTTCGGATAGTAGCGACGCCCGTGACGTCGGTAGGCGTCGGCCCATGCCCAGTCGAAGACATACTCGCCGTACGAGTGCGCCTTGCGATACAGCGGCATGGCGCCGATGAGATCGTCGTCCTTCCAGGCGGTGATGTAGCGGGGTGTCCACCCGGTTTGCGGTGACGCGCAGCCGGTCTCGTGCAGCGCATGCAGAAACGCATGTGACAGCAGGGGCCGCGCGCCGACCAAGGCATCCCATCGAGAAGGCGGGATAGCTGCGAGCGAATCGACGACGCGAAGCGTAGCGGAAGTCATGCGATGCGCCGATTGTGGCGGTTGCCGCAGTTCCCGGCAAGTGACAAAAATACACGCCGGAAGAGCGAAAAACGCGATTTCGTCGACGGCTCGAAGCGCGGAAACGGCCATACGCACCGTGATAACATTTCAGCCGTGCGCGTCGCAATCGCCCAGCTAAATCAGATCGTCGGCGATATGCCGGGCAACGCGGCGCGCATCCTCGACGCGATCGGCGAGGCCCGCCGTGGCGGCGCCGACCTGGTCGTGACACCCGAGCTGTCACTATGCGGATATCCGCCGGAGGACCTCTTGCTCCGGCGTGCGTTTCTTTCTGCATGCGCCGACGAGCTTGCTCATCTCGCCGCGTCGGTCTCCGGAGTGACGGCGCTGGTGGGCTTTCCCGAAACCAGCGACGGAAAGCGCTATAACGCGGTCGCGGTCCTGCGCGATGGCCGCGTCGCCGAGCTGTATCACAAGCAGTGCCTGCCGAACTATACGGTTTTCGACGAACAGCGCTATTTCGAGCCGGGCGACAGGCCGTGCGTTATCGACATAGGCAAGCTCCGGGTCGGGGTGATCATCTGCGAGGATGTTTGGTTTGCCGGCCCGGCAACCCAGGCGCGCGATGCCGGTGCGGCAATTCTCGTCGTTCCCAACGGCTCTCCGTACCACACCCGGCAGCAAGCGGTGCGGCGGGACATCGTGGCCGCGCGAGTTCGCGAAACCGGCTTGCCCACCGTGTACGTCAACCGCGTCGGCGGGCAGGACGAGCTGGTTTTCGACGGGGCATCGTTTGTCATGGCGGCGGATGGCTCGATCGCCCAGCAGCTGCCGGCGTGGCACGAAACGATCGCGATCGCCGAGTTCGATCGCAACAAACCCAAGAAAGTACGCGGCGGGCTCGACCTGCGGCTGGAGCCGCACGTGTATTCGGCCTTGACCGTGGGCGTGCGCGACTACGTCGACAAGAACCGCTTTCCCGGCGTATTGGTCGGTCTTTCGGGAGGAATCGACTCGGCGCTGACTCTGGCCGTCGCCGTCGACGCGCTGGGCCGAGACAGAGTCCGCGCTCTGATGCTTCCCTCGGTGTACAACGCGCCGATCAGTCTGGAGGATGCCCGCACCATGGCGACCATACTCGGCGTGCGCTACGATGAGATTGCTATCGACGATATCTTCGCAGCGTTCAAGAAGACGCTGACGCATGAATTTGCAGGGCGCGTCGAGGACGCCGCCGAAGAGAATATCCAGGCGCGCATCAGGGGGACGCTGCTCATGGCTCTGTCCAACAAGTTCGGCTCGATCGTGCTCACCACCGGCAACAAATCCGAGATGGCGGTGGGCTACGCCACGTTGTACGGTGACATGGCGGGAGGATTCGCCGTGCTGAAGGACATCAGCAAGACCCTCGTCTATCGGCTTGCGCATTATCGCAACGGGCTGGGGAGGGTGATACCGGAGCGCATCATCACGCGGCCGCCTTCTGCGGAATTGCGCGCCGACCAGACCGACCAGGACAGCCTACCCCCCTACGACGTGCTCGACGCAATACTCGAGGCCTACGTCGAGGAAGACGCGAGTCCGGCCGAAATTGTCGAGCGCGGCCACTCGCCGGAGCATGTGGCGCAGGTTGTGCGGCTGATCAAGATCAACGAATACAAACGGCGGCAGGCCGCAGTGGGGATTCGCATCACGCCCCGCGGTTTTGGCAAGGATTGGCGGTATCCGATCACGTCGGCCTGGGCCGAGTGGGAACATCTATCCTCTGACCGCTAGTTGGCGCCCTATTGCTGGTGTAATCTTCGGTCGCGGGTGGTCAGCATTCGCCGGAGTACCTCATGAAGAAAGTCGAAGCCATCATCAAGCCATTCAAGCTGGACGAGGTTCGCGAGGCACTGTCCGAAATCGGCGTTACCGGCCTCACCGTCACCGAGGTCAAGGGGTTCGGGCGGCAGAAGGGACATACCGAGCTCTACCGCGGCGCCGAGTACGTTGTAGACTTTCTGCCCAAGGTGAAAGTCGAAGTCATCGTCAGCGAGACACTGGTCGAGCGCGCGATCGAGGCGATCGTGAAGGCCGCACATACCGGCAAGAGCGGCGACGGCAAGATATTCGTGACCTCGGTCGAGCAGGTCGTCCGCATTCGCACCGGCGAGTCGGGCGAAGCCGCTGTCTGAACGGACAGCTCCGACATTCACCGGAGGCCGACAATGTCGTTCATGCACGAGTTTCGGGAGTTTGCGCTCAAGGGCAGCGTCGTCGATCTCGCTGTGGGCGTGATCATCGGCGCGGCGTTCGGCAAGATCGTCGATTCGCTGGTCAAGGAT